>CAIXOY010000117.1 GCA_903921135.1 uncultured Gammaproteobacteria bacterium | reverse complement strand
GTGTTCTGCGAGATGGGGCGCTTCCACGGACACTTCGTGGGCGACCCGGAGGGCTACCGCGGCCCCGGCGAGGTGAAACGCCTGCGACAGGATTTCTGCTGCCTGAAGAAATTCCGCGCGCGCATGGAGCAGACCGGCGAACTTGCCACGGCGGAACTCGATGGCATCGATGCCGAGGTGGACGCGCTGATCGAGGAGGCGGTACGTGCCGCGCGCGCAGCACCCCGCCCCACCGCTGCCGATGTCGCCACCGACGTCTACGTGAACTACTAGGAGCCCGCCACCATGCCAAAGAAAACCATGCGAGATGCCATCAACGAGGCGCTGCACCAGGCCATGGCAGCCGATGAGCGGGTGTTCGTGATCGGCGAGGACGTCGCCGGGGGCAACGGCAGCAACGGCAAGATCGGCTGCGCGGGCGGCGTCTTCGGCGTCACCACCGGCCTCTATGAAAAGTTCGGCCCGCTGCGCTGCATCGACACGCCGATCTCGGAGTCCGCGATCGTGGGTGCCGCGGCCGGTGCGGCGCTGGTCGGGATGCGCCCCGTGGCCGAGATCATGTTCGCCGACTTCATCGGCGTGTGCATGGACCAGATCGTCAACCAGGCGGGCAAGTTCCGCTACATGTTCGGCGGCAAGAGCAAATGCCCGATGGTGATCCGCTTCACCACAGGCGGCGGCTTCAGCGCTGCGGCGCAGCACTCGCAGTCGATGTACCAGGTGATGACAGCCTTCCCCGGCATCAAGGTCGTGGTGCCCTCGAACGCCTACGACGCCAAGGGGCTGCTGCTCGCCGCCATCGCCGATGACGACCCGGTACTGTTCTTCGAGCCGAAGGCGCTCTACCAGGTGGCCTGCGAAGTGCCAGACGAGTACTACACCATCCCGCTTGGACAGGCCGCCATGCCGCGCGAGGGCGATGATGTCACCGTTGTTGCTTTCGGGCAGATGGTGGGCCGTGCCGCACAGGCCATCGACGAACTCGAGGCGGAACTCGGCATCACCTGCGATCTGATCGACCCGCGCTCCACCTCGCCGCTCGACGAGGAAACCATCCTGGAGAGCGTGCGCGCCACCGGAAGGCTCGTGGTCGTCGACGAATCCCCGCCCCGCTGCGGCCTCACGGCAGACGTGGCCGCCATGGCCGCGGAGCGGGTGTTCCACTCGCTCAAGGCGCCCGTGAAGCAGGTCTGCGCCCCGCACAGCCCGGTGCCCTTCTCGCCGGAACTGGAAGCGGCCTACCTGCCCTCGGTGGAGCGCATCAAGGCCGCCATCCGGGAGACCGCTGCATGAGCCGCATCCAGCCGGTGGCGATGCCCAAGATGGGCATCGAGATGATCGAAGGCACGATCGCGGGCTGGCGCAAGCAGCCGGGGGACGCCGTCGCTCAGGGCGACGAAGTGGTCGAGATCGAATCGGACAAGATCATCAACGTGTGGGAGTCCCCCGTGGATGGCGTGCTCCGGCGGCAGCTCGCGGCCGACGGCGATGTGCTCAAGGTGGGCGTCCTGATCGGCGTGATCGCAGGCGCGGATGTGTCCGATGCCGATATCGATGCCTTCATCGCGGGCTTCGCAGCACCGGCTGCAGCGCCTGCTGTAGCACCCTCGCCGGCACCCGTTGCAGCGCGCGCCGCGCCTGCCGCAGAAGGCGGTGAGGAAGGCAGCCGACGGGTGAGCCCTGTGGTGCGGCGTCTGGCCGAGGAACTCGGCGTGGATCTGGACACCGTGCAGGGCTCCGGACGCAACGGCCGCATCACCACCGAAGACGTGGAGCGCGCGGCAAGCGCGGGCGGTGCAGCACCCGCGCAAGCGACGGATCCGGGTTACCGGACAATCGCGCTCTCTCCCACGCGGCGCACCATCGGCAAGCGTCTCTCCGAGGCAAAACAGCAGATCCCGCACTTCTACCTCGAGACCGAGTACGCCATCGACGGCCTGCTCGCGCACCGCGAACGGCTGAATGCTGCGGGGGGCACACGTATCTCCGTGAACGATCTGGTGGTCGGGTGCGTGGCGCGGGCGCTGCTGCGTGAGCCGCGGGTGAACATCAATTTCGTCGACGGCGTGATACAGCAATTCAGCCACGCGCATGTGGCGGTGGCCATCGCCACCGACGAGGGCCTCTACGCCGCCACCATCCGCAACGCCGACACGCTCTCGCCCGCGGGCATCGCCGAGGCCGGCGCCGCGCTCGCCGATCGCGCGCG
>CAIXOY010000116.1 GCA_903921135.1 uncultured Gammaproteobacteria bacterium | reverse complement strand
GGCTGGACACGCGTGGACCCGACCGCGGCAGTGGCCCCGGGCCGCATCGAGAGCAGCCTGGGCGAGGTGCTTTCCGATGAATTCCTCGCCGGCTCGCCGCTCGCCTTCGAGCGCTACCGTGACATTCCCCTGATCTCGCTGGTCCGGATGCGCTGGGATCTCGTGACCTATCAATGGGCAAAGCTGGTGTTGCAGTACGACACCGAGCGTCAGGCGGCGCTGCTCGACCGGGTTCTGGGTGGACTGAGCCCCGCGCGCCTCGTTGCCGCAATGCTGCTCGTGGGTGGTATGGCGATGCTTGTCGTTACCATCAGCCTCTTCGGTGTGACACGCCAACGCAGCCACGCTCCCGCGACTCGCGCCTACCTCCGCATGTGCAGGGCTCTCGCCGGGGAAGGCCTCGAGCGCAGGCCCGGTGAGGGGCCGATCGACTACTCCCGAAGGGTCTCGCTCGAGCGCCCCGAGCTTGCTGCACCCGTGCGCGCCATGACAGACGATTTCCTTGCCCTCGGGTATGCTGGCGCCGAGCCTGATCTCCTGCTGGCAAAGCTGCGTAAAGCCGTCTTGCGCTTCAGCGCAGGCAGGGCCTTCTCTTTCACCACAACCTCCCGGAACAGCACCGTATGAGCGATCTCCTGCAACGCCTGCTCGCCAGTCGCCCCTGGCTTCTTGCCGACGGTGCCACCGGCACCAACCTCTTCGCGATGGGCTTGCAGACCGGCGACCCCCCTGAAGCCTGGAACATCGAGCACCCCGACCGTATCGCGGCCAATTACCGCAGCTTTGTCGAGGCCGGCGCCGACATCATCCTCACCAACAGCTTCGGCGGTAACCGCTACCGGCTGAAATTGCACGGCAACGAGGGGCGCGTCGCAGAGTTCAACGAAGCCGCTGCGCGTATCGCGAAAGAGGTGGTGAAGCAGAGTGGTCGCGAAGTAGTGGTGGCCGGATCCATGGGGCCCACCGGCGAGATCTACGCTCCGATCGGTACCCTCGAACCTGCCGATGCACGTGCCGCGTTCCGGGAGCAGGCCGAGGCACTGGTGCGCGGCGGCGCGGATGTGCTGTGGATCGAGACGATCTCCTCGCACGAGGAAATGGAAGCCGCGGTGGAGGGGGCCTCAGGTCTCGGCTGCCCGGTAGTCTGCACCATGAGTTTCGATACCAACGGACGCACCATGATGGGACTTGCGCCCGGCGATGTGGCCAGCACGGTGGCCGCGCTGCCGCATCCGCCGCTCGGTTGCGGGAGCAACTGCGGCGTGGGGCCCTCCGAGACGGTCCTGAGCGTGCTCAACATGGCGCGGGGTGCGACACCGGAGCAGGTCATCGTGGCCAAGGGCAACTGTGGTATTCCGCAGTGGGCGGCCGGTCATATCGTCTACGACGGCACCCCCGAATTGATGGCGGCCTATGCGCGTTACGCCTATGCGGCCGGGGCGCGGATCATCGGTGGTTGCTGCGGCACGACACCGGAGCATCTGCGTGCCATGCGTCAGGCTCTGGAGGCCTGCATCGAGCATCCTGCCGAGCCCACGCTCGAGGCAATTCTTGCGGATCTGGGTGATGTCTCGACGGGCGCCAAGGCGCAGTACGGCGGGGATCTCAGCGTTGCAGGCGGGAGCGCCTCGGGCGCCGGCGCGCGCCGCGGACGGCGCGCGCGCTGATCCCGGGCCTCAGTCGACGAGGTACTCGCCGAAGCGACCGCGCATGCAGTGGTTCGAGGCGCAGGCGGAGCCGTAGCCGCCTGCGTTCATCAGGGCGATCAGATCGCCTTCCTCCAGCGGCGGCAGCACGGCGTCTTCCGCGAGGATGTCGATCGCCTCGTTGATGTTCCCGGTGACCATATAGCGTTTCCTGTCGCCGGTGCGTGGCTCTACGGGCGTCGCGATGAAGGGCGTCTGGTAGTAGGCCCAGAGGCTCTGCAGGTTCAAGCCCGCATTCACGCCCGCGATCAGCAGGCCGGCTTTCTCCTCCACCGTGTTCACTTCGCATACCAGTGCGCCGGCGTCTTTCTGAAGGTAGTCCCCCGGCTCCAGATGCACGGTGAGCCCGCGCGGTTTGAGGTGCCTGGCGATGAGAGTGGCCCAGGCATCCAGGTCGAGCGGCTCCCTGTCTTCCGTGATGCGCGAGCCGAGTCCTCCGCCGATGTCCACCGTCTCGAGGTCCGGGCAACGG
>CAIXOY010000115.1 GCA_903921135.1 uncultured Gammaproteobacteria bacterium | reverse complement strand
AGATCGATGGCCGAGCCGCCGCCGAGCGCCACGATGCCATCGCAGCCCGCCTCGCGGTAACAGACCACCGCGGCCTCGACGTGCGCCGTGGCGGGGTTTGCGGGCAGATCGCTGAACACGGGCGCGCCTTCCGGCAACAGCGCCCGCACGCGCGCGGCGAGGCCTGCGGCGACCAGACCCGGATCCGTCACCAGCAGCGGGCGGCTGATGCCGAGGAGTTTCAGTTCCTTGGGAAGGGTGTCGATCACGCCGGCGCCGAAACGCACCTGCGTGTTGAAGTACATGCGGATCATCGGTCTGTTTCCTGTGCTCACAGATAGGTGTCCGCGAAGCGCTGCATGGCCTCGAGCTTGGCCTCGAGCGAGGCACACTCGGGGTTCTCGACGCCCCAGGGCATCACCACGGTGGCGTCCACGCCCCAGTCTGCGAGCTCGTCGTAAACCGTTTTCGAGGGCATCGCGAGCGGGATCACAAAGCGGCGGAAGTTGCCGTGGTCCGTGCCGCCTGCGTCCAGATAGCGATGACGCTCTTCCTCGAGCGTGGCGAGGAGGCCGCGGATTTCCTCCATCGGGTAATTCATGCCCAGCCAGCCGTCGTGCCGTGCGGCGCGTGCCAGCGCCGCGCGTGATTTGCCACCTACCCACACCGGCACGCGCCGCGAGGGTCTGGGTTCCATGCCTACTGTGGGAAAGTCGAAGAAGCGGCCGCTGTGCGCGAGCTCGCCGTGTTCCCAGAAACCGCGCAACACCTCAAGCATCTCGTCCATGCGTGCCCCGCGGCTGCGGAAATCCTGCCCCA
Source organism: uncultured Gammaproteobacteria bacterium (assembly GCA_903921135.1). Lineage (GTDB taxonomy): Bacteria > Pseudomonadota > Gammaproteobacteria > Pseudomonadales > UBA5518 > UBA5518. The sequence goes on along the minus strand of CAIXOY010000115.1, from coordinate 7,252 downwards.
TGATGCGGAACTCGTCCTCGCACCAGCCCGCGCCCACGCCGAAATCGAAGCGGTGGTCCGATTGTTCGCAGAGTGTTGCGACCTGCCGGGCCACGCTGAAGGGCTCGCGCATCGGCAGCACGTAGATGTAGCTCATCACGCGCAGGCGCTCGGTCACAGCGAGGAGCGTGGCGGCGCTGATCAGCGTGTCGGGGAAGCAGGTGTCGTGCTCGATGTGCCGCTCGCCCGAGGGGTGCACGGCCGTGTAGCCCTTGGGCATGGCGATGTGGTCCGGCAGGCCGATGCCCGTGTAGCCCATGCGCTCGGCCGCGCGGGCGATCTCCTTCAATTGTGAGTTGTCCTCGTGGAAGATCCCCAGCCAGTACTCCATCGTGCGGCTCCTGCGGCGTGCGTGTGGGCGAATGGTAGACGCGGCTGCTCAGCCCAGATAGGCCTGCCCGCCGTCGAGCGCGATGCTCTGGCCGTTCACGTAGCGACACGCTGGCGAGCAGAGCGTGGCGACGAAACGCCCGATGTCCTCTTCGCAGTCACCGACATGGCGCATCGGAATGGTCGAGAAAAAGGCCTTGGCCTCTTCCGGGTTTGCCGAGATCCAGCCCTTCAGCGCCGGTGATGTGGCGTGCGGCAGGATCACGTTGGTGCGGATGTTGTCCGCGCCCCATTCGCAGGCGGCGGCGCGGGTGAATTGGCGGATCGCATCCTTCACGGCGGCATAGGCACCGTAGCCGCTCATGTCCCAGCGCATGGCGGCGGAACTGGCAAGGTTCACGATCGAGCCGTCGCCCTTCAGGTGCGGATGGCAGAGTTTCATCAGACGGAAGGTGGCCATGGGGCCCGATGCCCAGCCGGCCTCGATGCGCGCATCCGTCAGGTCGTGGAGGGTGCCGAGTGGCACTTCCTGCGCGTTGTTCACCAGGATGTTCAGGCCGCCGAAATGCGCGACCGTGGCGCTCACGATGTGCTCCAGTGCTGCCGGGTCTTTGACGTCGCAGGCAAGCGCCAGCGCCTCGCCACCGCGTTCAGCGATCAGTGCCGCGCTCTGCTCCACCTTCGCGAGCGTGCGGCCGGTCACGGCCACCCTCGCGCCCTCGGCCGCCAGCGCGAGCGCGATGCCTTGCCCGACGCCCTGTCCTGCGCCCGTTACCAGTGCGATCCTGCCGTCCAGCATGCCCATGTCGATTCTCCGGAGTTGTTGTGGGTTGCGGGGCGCACTCTAGGCCCGCGCGCGCCCGCATGCATCCACCGTGCGGACGAGATCACGTATGCGCGCGCCGGCGTTTCCCTGCGGAGGCCTCACCGCATAAGCTTCGACCCTGCGGCATTCTGCGGAACGAGAGCACTCATGATGGGCACCTATGCGATGACGGGCGGGGCAACGGGCATAGGCGCGGCCATCCGCGCAAGGCTTGCTGCCGCGGGGCATCGCGTGATCGTGGTGGACATCAAGGATGCCGACATCATCGCGAACCTCGGCACGCCCGAGGGGCGCACGGCCGCACTCGATGCGCTGCGCTCGCTCGCGCCGGAGGGGCTGGACGGCTTCGTGCCTTGCGCGGGTGTGGCGAGTCACGTGTCCGATCGCGCGCTGCTGCCCAGCGTGAACTACTTCGGCACCGTGGATCTGCTCCTCGGCCTGCAGGACCTGCTCGTGGCGCGTCGCGGCGCGGTGGTACTCATTTCGTCCAATTCCGCGCCCGGTCCAACGTCCGACGAATACATCGACGCGCTGCTGGCACACGACGAGCCGCGCGCCCGCGAATTGGCCTCCGGCATCGCCGGTCAGTGGGCCTATGCCGGCTCCAAGCGTGCGCTGGCGCGCTGGATGCGCCGGCAGGCGGCGCAGTGGGCGCAGCAGGGCGTGCGGCTGAACGCCATCGCGCCCGGCTACACGCAGACGCCCATGACGGCCGCGGTGGAGCAGGACCCGACCTACGGCGCGGCCATCCGCAAATTCATGGCCAGCATCCCGGTGGGCAGGCCCGGTCAACCCGAAGACATGGCGGATGCGGCGATGTTCCTGCTCTCGCCCGCGGCCTCCTTCGTGTGCGGATCGGTGCTGTTCGTCGACGGCGGGCACGATGCGATGCAGCGCCCGGACGTCCTCTGAGCGGGTCGCCTTCGCACAGCGTAGACAGGTTGAAATGCCAATGAGCCAGCGCAGATGAGCGCAGACAACCGGAAACTCTTCGAGATGGTGGAGCGCATGCCCACCTTCTCGCAGTCCGTGGTGCGCATCCTGCAGCTCACCTCCACGGGGGATGCCGCGCCCAAGGAGCTGGTGCGTCTGGTCGAGCACGACCCGATCCTCACCATGAAGGTGCTGAAGCTCGTCAATTCCGCGTACTTCGGCCTCGGCCGTCAGGTCACCTCCATCAAGCAGGGCGTGGTCTACATCGGGGTGAACACCATCAAGCATCTGGCGATCAGCATTGCCGCGATCGGTGCCCTGCCGCGGGACAACACCGCGGGTTTCGATATGGATGCCTTCTGGACGCATTCCCTCGTGACCGGCGCGGCGGCGCGGCTGATCGCGCAGCGCCAGGGCGTGCCGCGCAACGACGCCATGGCCTATTTCATCGCGGGCCTGCTGCACGACATCGGGCAGGTGGTGCTGGCGCAGGGCCTGCCGGCGGAGTACCGCGAGGTGCTGCAGGCCGCGCGTGACACCGGAACCTGCATCCTCGATCGGGAACGTGAGCGCCTCGGCACGGATCACGCCGAGATCGGCTCGTTGCTCGGCGCGCACTGGAAACTGCCCGCGGAACTGGTCGAGGCCATCGCACGCCACCACGATGCCGCGGGTGCCGGAAGCCTTCCGCCGCTCGGCATGGCTCTCTTCGCGGCCAACCAGGTGGCCAAGCTGATGGACCATCCCGACCGCGCGATCTCGCGCGTGGAGCCGCTGCCCGCAGCGGTGCAGCAGTGGCTGGGGCTTTCGCTCGAGGGGCTGGTGGAGGCGCTCGACGGTTTGCCCGCCGAACTCGAGGCCGCAAGAGCCTTCGTGCAAGTGCCGGGAGGGCGCACATGAAACTCACGATGCGCGGCTGCCGGGGCTCCATTGCCTCGCCCGGCCCGGACACCGTCCGCTACGGCGGCAACACCACTTGTCTGCAGGTCGAGACCGCCGCCGGCGATACCCTGATCATCGATGCCGGTACGGGCATCCGGCAGCTGGGTCTGGAATTGATGGCGCGCACGCCGGTGCGCTGCGCGATTTTCATCACGCACACGCACTGGGACCACATCCAGGGCCTGCCCTTCTTCTCGCCCCTCTTCGTGTCCGGCAGCGAGGTCCGCATCTGTGGCAGCTTCGATCCGGTCTACCAGAAGAGCCTTGCCGAGATCCTGTCGCAGCAGATGCAGTACTGCTTCTTCCCGGTGAGCGACACGGAGCTCAAGGGCAGCATCAGCTACGAGACGCTGCATGAAGGGCAGGTGCTGCACTACGGCTCTGCCACCGTGACCACCACCGTGATGTCGCATCCTGTCTTCGACTACGGCTACCGCATCGATGCCGACGGACGCTCGCTGTTCTTCACGGGGGATTTCGAGCCGCCGGTGAACATCTACGACCCGGAAGACGAGGAGTACGAGGACTACGCTGCGGGCATGGCCGCGCAGCGCGCCGTGTTGATCGAGGCCCTGCGTGGCGTGGACACGCTGGTGATCGACGCGCAATACACCGAGGCCGAGTACCGTCCGGCCAAGATCGGCTGGGGCCACGGCACCTACCACACAGCCATTGCGCTCGCCGAGGAGGCGGGCATTCCCCGCGTGCTCCTCACGCACCACGACCCGATGCGCACGGATGACGCGCTCGACCTCATCCACGCGGCACTCCTTGCGGAGCGTGCCGGGCGTGGCGGGCCGGAAGTGATCATGGCCCGCGAGGGCCTGTGCGTGGAGATCTGAGTGGCGAGTCCGCGCGCCGCGCTCTTTACCGTGATGCTCGTGAGTTTTCTCGCCACGGCGGGCGTGGCGCTGCCCTTTCCCATGCTCGCGCCCTATTTCCTCTCGGGCACGGGCGATCCCGCGCTGGTGGCCTTTCTCGGCATCCCGCCCAAGCTGCTACTCGGGATGCTGCTCGCGGTGTATCCGCTCGGCATCCTCGCGGGGAGTTCTTTTCTGGGCGCGTTCTCGGACCACTTCGGTCGCAAGCGCGTGCTGGTGGTCACGCTCTGTCTGGGCGCTGCGGGTTATGCCGCGACAGCATGGGCCGTGGCGGCGGGGAGTTATCCGCTCTTCCTGCTCGCGCGGTTCCTCACGGGTGTCTGCGAGGGCAATGACGCCGTGGCGCGCAGCATCGCACTCGATCTGCACCCGCACATCAGCCGCTCGCAGGCGATCTCGATGGTGTTTGCCGCGACGTATGCAGGCTGGCTTGCGGGCCCGCTGATGGGCGGTTACCTGATGTTCCTCGGCATGGGCACCGTGTTCCTGCTGGCGGGGGCAGCGCTGCTCTTCTGCGCCGCGGTGGCGCGGTTCACGCTGCCCGACACCGCCGCTGCGCAGGCCTCGCTGCCAGTGGGTGAGCTGCTGCGTGCCGCGGGCACCCACAACTCCCTGCATCTCTGGCGTGAGCCGCCGATCCGCCAGATGCTGGTCTTCCACCTGCTCTACACCTTGGGGCTGAACGCCTGCTACGAGTTCTACCCGGTGTGGCTGGTGGAGTACTTCGGCAGTGACCCGCGAGAGATCGCCTGGCTCACCGTGTTCATGACCGCAGCGATGATCTTCAACAGCGCGTTCGTGGTGACCCGGCTGCGCGCACGCGTTGGCAGCGTGGTGTTGCTCGATGTGGCGACGGCCTGCTTTGCCGTCACCCTGGGGTTGCTCGTGCTCACGCCCCGCCCGCTGGTGCCGCTGGTGTTCGCGGTGCTGGGCGTGTTGATCAGCCTGAACAACACCAGCTTCCCGGAGTACATGATCGAGCGCTTCACGGAGGAGGGATCAGGCCGTGTGATGGGGCTGATCAGCACCAATTTCTATGTGGCGAACGTGGGCATGGCGATCTTTGGCAGCCTGCTTGCGCTGGCGGGCAGCCGCTGGTCGTTGCTGGCGGGTTCGCTGCTGTGCACAGCCGCATGGTTGTGGCTGCGGCGTGTGACCCACCCGCCTGTGGAAGTAGCCCCCGCGGCGAAGGCATCATAGCGGCCTCGCAGTACCGGAGCCCTGTCATGAACGTCCGCTTCCACCTTCTCGATGTCTTTGCCGACGCGCCCTTCCGCGGCAATCAGCTCTGCGTCGTTTCGGATACACCGCCCGGTCTCGATGCCGCGATGATGCAGACCCTCGCCCGCGAGATAAATTTCTCCGAGACCACCTTTGTCACCGCGCGTGACGCGACGGGTTACACCTTGCGCATCTTCACTGCCGCCAGCGAATTGCCTTTTGCTGGCCACCCCACGCTGGGCACCGCGTTCACGCTGGCGTCGCAGGGACTAGTGCCTGCGGATCTCACGCAGCGCTGTGCCGCGGGCGAGATTCCGGTGCGCGTGGACCTCGCCGCAGGCACCGCATCCATGCGCCAACTCGCGCCGGTGTTCGGCGCGCCCGTGAATTACCGTGCGGCGGTGGCGCGGGCGGCGGGCCTGGAGCCCGAGGATCTGGTCGAGGAGTTGCCTGTGATGTCCGGCAGTTCCGGCATCGCGCATCTGATGGTGCCGGTGCGCGATGAGGAAACATTGCGTCGTGCACAGCGTCGCGGTGCGGCCTGCGGGTCGGTGTGCGGCGCGGCGGAGGTGGAGTCTCTCTATCTCTTCGCGGTGCAGTCGCCGGGCCGCGTGATGGCGCGCATGTTCGATCGCTGGGATTCGGTGGGTGAAGATCCCGCCACAGGCTCTGCCGCAGGCCCGCTGGGCGCGTATCTGGCGCAGCATGCGCTTGCCGGCATGCCCGGGCGTGTGTTCGTGTCGCAGGGTGAGATGGTCGGCAGGCCGAGCTCGCTGGTGGTCGATGTGGCCGCAAGCGGGGACAGCTGGCGCGTGGACGTCGGCGGCGGCGTGCACATCGTCGGCGAGGGTTTTTTCACGGTGCCGGGCTGAGGCCGGGTTCAAGCAGGAGACAAGCATGCGCAAGTACCGGATCGTGCAGTGGGCGCTGGGCAACGTGGGACGGCGCGCGATCATCGCCATACACGCCAACCCGCATCTGGAACTGGTGGGCTGCTACGTCCACGGTGCTGCCAAAGCGGGGCAGGATGCGGGCGTTCTGGCGGGCATCGGGCCCATCGGCGTCATCACCACGCAGGATGTGGACGCGCTGCTCGCGTTGAAGCCCGATTGCGTGAGTTACAACGGCCTCTGGGCGAACGCGGATGACTTCTGCCGCATCCTCGAGCGTGGCGTCAACATCGTCACCACCTCGGCGTTCATCACCGGCCACGCGCTGGGCGAGGCGGCGCGCAATCGCATCATCGATGCCTGCCAGCGGGGCAATGCCTCGATCTTCGGCAGCGGCATCCATCCCGGTTTCAGCAGCCTGATCAGCCTGGTGGCGGCCGGCATCTGCGACCGCATCGACAACGTCTGCCTGCTCGAGAGCGTGGACGCCACAGGTTATGCATCCAAGGAAACCTGGGAGAGCTGCGGCTTCGGCCAGCCGCTCGGCACGCCCGGGTTGGAAGACGTGCTCCGCAAGGGATCTGCCGTTTTTTCGGACGGCATCCATCTGGCGGGCGAGGTGCTGAAACTGCGCTACGACGAGATCGCGTTCCGCGCGGAGTTCTCGGCGGCGGTGGAAGACTGCGACTTCGGTTTCATGCAGATCGCCAAGGGCTGTGTGGCCGGCGTCAACGCGGGCTGGCACGGCATCGTGAACGGCAAGTCGGTGGTGGAGTTGCGCTACCGCTGGAAGATGGGCAACCGGGTGGAGCCTGATTACCCGCTGCACCAGGGCTATGTGGTTACGGTGAAGGGCCGGCCGAATGTGGAGTTCACGCTGAAGCATTCCATGCCCGACGGTGAAATCGCGGCCACGCCGGTGGATGCGATGCAGATGAACCTGATCACCACGGCGCTGCCGGCCATCAATGCGATACCGGCGGTGTGCGCGGCACCTGCGGGTATCCGCACCTACGCGGATCTGCCGCTGATCTCAGGTGCGGGGTTTGTGCGGGCCTGAGGGTTTGATGGCTGGCGATGCTGCTGTCGCGGGCATGGCCCGCTCCCACGGGGAGGAGTCGCGGGCACGGCCCGCTCCTACGGCAGATGTCGCGGGCATGGCTCGCTCGTGCAGCACCTCCGCACCCTGT
>CAIXOY010000114.1 GCA_903921135.1 uncultured Gammaproteobacteria bacterium | reverse complement strand
GTATGTCCCGCCGAGCAGCTGACGCTCTACTCGAGAAGTTCCTTCTCGACATCCTCGATGGAGGTGTGGCGGATGTCCCGGCCCTTGACCATATAGATCACGTACTCGGCCATGTTCTTTGAGTGATCGCCGATGCGCTCCAGCGCCTTGGCGATGAACAGGATCTCGAGCGAACGGGAGATGGTGCGCGGATCCTCCATCATGAACGTGATCAGCTGGCGCATGATTGCGCGAAAGGAGTCATCCACCTCGCTGTCCAGCTTCACCACGGCCATGGCCGCGCCAACGTCGAGCCGCGCGAAACAGTCCAGGGCCTGACGAAGCATATGGACCGCCCGGTCCGCAATGTGCGACAGGTCCATGCGCGGCATGTGCAGGCGCTCCGCGGTATGGATGAGCTTCGCCATGCGCGCAATCTTCTCTGCCTCGTCCCCGATCCGTTCCAAGTCCGTGATGGTCTTGATCACGGTGATCAGGAGCCGCAGGTCGCCAGCCGCGGGCTGGCGACGTGCAATGATGTGGCTGCAGGATTCGTCCAACTCCACTTCCATCGCGTTGACGAGATGGTCTTTGGAAATCACCCGCTCGATCGCCTCCATGTCACCGGAGAGCAGGGATTCCATCGCCTGGACGATCTGTTCCTCGACCATACCGCCCATCTGGAGCACACGCGAGCGAACGCTCTCAAGCTCGGCGTCAAACTGCTTGGAGATGTGCTCGGTCATGAACCAACCCCTGTGAAAAGAGGGAGTTAGCTTAGCACGGCCTTGTTACAGAACGATGACTTGAAGCACCACTCAGCGCCTGACGGTGCTCGACTTTACACCCTCCGCCGTTCCCAGTAACAGCACGTCAGCGCCGCGTCGGGCGAACAGGCCGTTCGTGACTATGCCAGCCACGTTGTTCAGCTCGGCTTCGAAGGCCGGCGGGTCCATGATGGTCAAGCCGTAACAATCCAGGATCACGTTCCCGTTGTCGGTCTTGAAGTTCTCGCGCAGCCTGGGATTGGCGCCCATGCGCAGCTACTCACGGCCCACGTGACTGCGGGCCATGGGGATGACTTCGACCGGGAGCGGGAACCGGCCCAAGGTCGGCACCAGCTTTGAAGCATCGCAGATGCAGACGAACTTTCTCGCCACGGCAGCGACGATTTTCTCGCGCGTGAGCGCACCACCACCGCCCTTGATCATGTGCATGTGCTCGGTGATCTCGTCTGCGCCATCCACATAGACCGGAAGGTCGGCGACGGAATTCAGGTCGAACACTCGGATCCCGTGCTTCTTGAGGCGCTCCGCACTGGCTTCCGATGCGGCCACGGCGCCTTCGATGCGCCCCTTGATGCCGGCAAGCGCGTCGATGAAGAAATTCACTGTCGAACCGGAGCCGACGCCGACGATCGAATCTTCCACCACGTGCTTCAGCGCCTCGCGGGCAACCCGTTGCTTGAGTTCGTCCTGGGTCATTTCTTTTTCACCGGCGGCATGTCCGTACACACGCCTTCGTACAGTTCCGCCGCCATGCCGACCGACTCGCCAAGCGTAGGGTGGGGATGGATGGTCTTGCCTATATCGAGGGCATCCGCACCCATTTCGATGGCCAGAGCAAGCT
>CAIXOY010000113.1 GCA_903921135.1 uncultured Gammaproteobacteria bacterium | reverse complement strand
CTCGGGTGCGCCGGTCTGGGGAACGCCCTCGCTGGACGTGAAACGCCGCCGTCTCTACATGGGCACCGGAGAGAACTACTCCTCCCCGGCAGATGACCGCAGCGACGCGATCTTCGCCATGGACATCGACAGCGGGAAGATCCTCTGGCACTGGCAGGCCACCAAGGGTGACGCCTGGAACATGGGCTGCGAGACCGCTGATCGCGCTGCCTGCCCGCCAGAGAACGGCCCTGACCTCGACTTCGGCGCCGCCACCGTACTGGCGGGCGACACCGTGCTCGCGGGGCAGAAATCAGGCGATGTCCACGCGCTGGACGCCGAGTCGGGCAAGCTCCTCTGGCAACGCAAGCTCGGTCGCGGTGGCATCCAGGGCGGCGTGCACTTCGGCATGAGCGTCGAGGGCGAGACGATCTACGTGCCGGTTTCGGATTTCTTCGGTGGCCCGCGCTGGCCGGGCGAGGCGAAGCCGGGGCTCTATGCGCTCGATATCCGCACGGGAGAGGTGCGCTGGAACCAGCCCGCGCCGGATGTCTGCGCCGGCAGGGAGTTCTGCAACCCGGGTATTTCGGCCGCCATCGCGGGCATTCCCGGCGTGGTCTTCGCCGGTGGCATGGACGGGCGCATGCGCGCGCACGACAGCGCCACGGGCGAGCTGATCTGGGAATTCGACTCAGCGCGCGATTTCGAGGCGCTGGCCGGCGTACCCGCGCGCGGAGGCTCTTTCGGGGGCGGCGCGGCACCGGTTTTCAAGGACGGCATGATGTATCTCATGTCCGGTTATGGCATCTACAACCACATGCCCGGCAACGTGCTGCTCGCCTTCGCGGCCGAGTGAGCGCATCGCACTTCAGGAGACAACATGGACACCACGCTGAAACTCGACATACACGAACTGCTCTCCCGCGCAGCCTATGCGTTGGACGAGCACGCGCTGGAGATGCTGGGCGATTGTTTCGCGCCCGAGGCGGAGTTCCACCTGCAGATCGCCGGTGCGCCGCCGATCCCGCCGTTCGTGGGCCACACCGCCATCATGGGTCTCTTCAGCGGTGCCATGGCAGCGCAGACCGACAAGCGCCGCCATGTCGTCTCGAACATCTTCTTCGACGAAGCCGGTGACACCACCTGCCGCGTCTTCTCCAACCTCACGCTCTTCGGCACCGAGAACGGCGTGATACGCCTGATCTGCGCCGGGCTGTATCGCGATCGCTTCGTGCGTCGCGATGGCCGCTGGTACATCACCGAGCGTCGTCTCGAACTCGATCTGCCGTACTGAGCCGCGTCCATGAACATCGGTTTCATTCCCGCCAAGCAGGCGGCACTGGCGCCGCATCGCACGGCGGTGATCGATGTGCCCAACGGGCGGCGCGTCAGCTTCGGTGAACTGGACGCGCGCGTGCGCCGTCTCGGCAACGGGCTCTCGGGTCTTGCGGGTGTGGGACGTGGAGAGCGCGTCGCGATCTTCGCCAAGAACTGCATCGAGTACCTGGAGCTGATGTTCGCCTGCGCACGTGTGGGCCTGATCGCGCAGCCCATGAACTGGCGGCTCGCGCTGCCGGAAATCGAGAAGATCGTGCGCGGCGGCGAGCCGATGGTATTTGCGTCCTCGGCCGAGTTCCGCAAGGAGCGTGACGCGCTGCAAGGTCTGGTCGATCTGCCGCACTGGCTGGAATTCGGCCCGGGCGCGGACGGCAGCTACGAAAGCCTTCTCGCCGCGGCAAGCGAGGACGAACCTGCGGTAAGCGCGCAGGTGGGCGGGCACGACCCGATGCTGATCCTCTACACCGGCGGCACCACCGGCGAATCCAAGGGCGCGCTGCATTCGCACCACAGCCTGTACATGGGCATGCTGAACCAGACCGTCGCCGAGCGCGTGGTGCCCACCGACGTCTACATGCTCACCGGGCAGATGTTCCACATCCCCGTTGGTCTCGCGATCAACTACATGGCCCACGGCTGCCCCGTGGTGCTGGTGAACTTCGAAGCACGCCAAGCGCTGGAGCTGATCCAGGAAGAGAAAGTCTCGGCTTTTCTCGGCATCACCACGATGCTGAACTGGATGATGGCCGTAGAGAACTTCGGCTCCTACAACCTGAAGAGCCTGCGCAACATCCAGTACGGCGGCGGCCCCATGCCGGCCTCGGTGGTGCGCGCCGCTCTCGAGGCTTTTCCCTGCACGCTGATCCAGGGCTATGGCCAGACCGAAGGCATGACCATGACCTTCCTCTCGCAGGAAGACCACGCGGGCGCCGTGCGCGGTGATCGCCCCGAGCGGTTGCGCTCCTGCGGGCGCGAAGGTTTCGTCACGCGTGTGCAACTGCTGGATGCGAACGGCCGCCCCGTACCGCGCGATGGCAAGACCACCGGAGAGATCGTCGTCAGCTCCGAGGCGAACATGCTCGGCTACTGGCGCCGCCCCGATCTCACCGCGCAGACGATCCGCGACGGCTGGATGTGGACGGGCGATGTGGCCTACTGGGACGCAGAGGGTTACGTCTACATCGTCGATCGCGCCAAGGACATGATCATCTCGGGCGGCGAGAACATCTATTCCACGCAGGTCGAGAACGCCATCCACCGCCACCCCGCGGTGCTGGAATCCGCCGTCATCGGCATCCCCGATCCGGAGTGGGGCGAGAGCGTGAAGGCGGTCGTGGTGCTGAAGCCCGGCATGAGCGCCACCGAGCAGGAGATCATCGACGAGGCGAAGCGCCACCTCGCCTCCTACCAGAAGCCGAAATCCGTGTCTTTCGTCGACAGCCTGCCCAAGGCACCCACCGGCAAGATCCTCAAGCGCGAACTGCGCAAACTCTACGGAGGCAGCTGAGATGTCTGGCCTGCTCTCGCCGGAACTCCTCGCCAATATCGGCAAGACGTCCGCGCCGCGCCTTGAACTGGTGACCCGCAAGGACATCCGCAAATACGCCATCGCCACGCAGCAGCGCGAGCGCCGTTTTCTGGACGGTGACGAAGCACCCCCCATGTTCTATCTGGCGCTCTTCTGGCCCGTGCCCGAGAACGACCAGCTGAGCCCGGATGGTGTAGCCATCGACCCGCTGCTGCCGGAGTTTCCGCTGAAACGCGCCATGGCCGGCGGGCTGCACATCGACTACCACCGCAGCATCCACCCCGGTGATGTGCTGCAGGCCACGCGCGAGCTCTGCGCCATCTACCAGAAAGAGGGCTCCTCCGGCCCGCTGATCTTCTACGAGATCCTGATGCGCGTTGTGAACGAGCGCGGCGAGCCGGTGGTCACGGAGAAGACCACGAGGATCCTGCGATGAGCACGCCGGCACATCCCGATATCGCTTCGCTCGCGCCCGGCCAGACGCTGCCCGAGCGTGAATTCCACGCCGACACGGTGCACCTCTTCCAGTACAACGCCGTGCTCTGGAACTCGCACCGCATCCACTTCGATTACCCCTATGCCCGTGAGGCCGAGGGCTACCCCGGACTGGTCATGGCCGGCCCGCAGCTGGGAGACTGGCTGCACCAGTGCGTCACCGATTGGCTGGGCAGCCGCGGGCGACTGCGCAGCATGGCCTATTCCAATCGCCGTGCCGCCTATGTGGGCGACACGCTGCGCTCCACCGGCACGGTGCAGTCGGTAAACACAGAAACGGGCGAGGTCACGATCGCCGTGTCCATCGTCAACCAGAATGGCGAGGTGCTCGCGCCGGGCACCGCGGTTGCTGTTCTCCACACCTGATACACCGGCGCAGCCACACGGAGTAACCCCATGAAGTTCGACTACGAGACCGGCATCGTCGTGAACCCGCTGGCCCCCGCTGATTCGCTGGAGGCCAAACAGCCCTACATCGACAACGGCACGGGCGTGCGCGGCAAGGACTGTTACTTCAGCCGCGAGGCGATGCAGCAGGAATGGGAGCGGCTCTGGCCGCGCGCCTGGCTGATCGCGGGCGTGAGCAGCGACGCGCCCGACGTGGGGGATTACTTCCTCTTCGACATCGGCTCCGAGTCGATCATCGTCGCCCGCACTGCGAACGGCCTCAAAGCCCACTACAACGTCTGCCCGCACCGTGGCAGCCGCCTGGTGCGTGCCGAGCGTGGTACCCGCGCGCGTTTCATCTGCCCTTTCCACAGCTGGAAATTCGATCTCGAGGGCAAGCTCCTTGCCATCACCGACCGCGAAACCTTCCGCGAGGAAGTGATCTGTCACGAACCGGGCCTCACCGCCGTGGCCTGCGAGGAGCACGCCGGCATCGTCTTTGTCTCGATGCGCGAGAACCCGCCGCCGCTCGTCGAGTGGCTGGGCCTGCCGAAGGGTTACCTCGAGGGCTACCGCATCGACAGGATGAAAGTCGTGCGTCACGTGCGCACCGAGTGGGCCGCCAACTGGAAGGTCGGCGTCGAGGCCTTCTACGAGACCTACCACCTGCATTCCGTGCACCCCGAAACCCGCGGCGTGATGGCTGACCTCAAGGTGCAGTGCGATCTGTACGCGAATGGCGCGAGCCGCATGATCGTGCCCATCGGGCAGATGACGCCGCGCATTGCAGACCAGGACACGCTGAACGAGGGCCTGCGCATGATGCTGGCCGACGTGGGGCTTGATCCGGCGGCCTTCGAGGGCCGGGCCCGCGAGGTGCGGCCGGCCATACAGCAGGCCAAGCGGGAGCGGGCTTCAATGCTGGGCATGGATTACAGCGGCTTTGTGGACGGCCAACTCACCGACAGCTGGGCCACGGGGATCTTCCCGAACGTACAGATCGGATGTCACCCGGAGGGCGCCTTCCTCATGCGCTTCCTCCCCCACGAGACCGACCCGGAGCGCTTCTGGTACGACACCATGACCCTGGTGGCCCCCTGCGACCACCCGGACTACAAGGTGCCGGACTGGATGGGCCTCCCCGAGGGCACCGACACCAGCGGCCGCACGCGGCCCCTCTGCGAGGTCTACACGCTGGGACAGGACGGAAATCTGGGTCTGGTGCTCGGGCAGGATTCCGAGTTGTTGCCGGTGGTGCAGCGGGGCATGCGCTCGCGGGGCTTCAAGCACCAGCTCTGGAGCGAGCAGGAGCAGAGGCTGCGTCATTTCCACGCAGAGCTCGCGCGATACCTGAGCGCCGAGAAATAAACCCTGCCTGCCGCAGACGGAGCAAAACGATGCCAAGAGTCCACGTCCCGGACGAATTCGCCGCTGATCCCTCGAGCTATGTGTGGGGCATGGTCCCCGAGATCGGTGCGGCGGCCGGCGCGTTCAGCCGGGCGGTATACGAAAACTCGCTGCTGTCCCACCGCGAGATGGAAGCCGGCCGTATGCGCACCGCGCAGATCAACGGCTGCAAGCTCTGCCTGGGCATGCGCGCCAAGCGGGATCTGGCGGGCCATCTCGCGCGTTCGGGCGGCAACCCCGCCAAAGCGGTGAGCGAGCGCGGGGACCCGGCGCCTGACGAGGAGTTTTACGCGCAGGTCGCGAACTGGCCTACCTGGCCGGGCTTCAGCGAGCGCGAGCGGCTCGTGATCGAGTACGCCGACCGCTTGGGCAGCGCGCCGCAGTCCATGGATGAGGATGAAGCGTTCTGGACGAAGATGCGCGCGCACTTCAGCGATGCCGAGATCGTTGATGCGACCTTCAGCATCGGTT
>CAIXOY010000112.1 GCA_903921135.1 uncultured Gammaproteobacteria bacterium | reverse complement strand
TTCCAGCAGCCGTCCTCCTTGCGGTAGGCCTCGTCATAGATCCCCAGCCAGAGCAACGGGTTTTCGGTGGGCGCGCGGGTGGTGAGCATGTCCAGCAGGTAGCGTCGGCCCACCGCCTGATCGGGGCCTGTCAGTTCGACCCAGTGGTGTGCATTGGCGTGCAGCGCAAAGAACGGTTGCCCGCCGAAGTCGATCCGCACCTGCGCGTAATTGGCGCGGATGGTGTCGCGGCCGTGCCACTCGCCATACGGGCCGAATTCGCACACAGCATCGGCCGTGAAGATCGCGGCCAGGCGGTCGAGCTGGCCGTGGTCCTGGAGCTGGGAGTAGAGAAGCCCGAGCTTGCGGATCTCCTCGATCTCCAGGAGTTCGCGCAGACGGCGGATTTCTTCGGGGCTGAAGTCGGTCACGGCGTGTCCTGTTGTTCCGGGGTCTGTGGGATCTGGCGGCCTGTGCCCGCCAGCGTAAGCACCCGGAGCATACGGCCCGGACTGCCCGAGCGTCTGCACCGGGCTCTGGACGATCCGGAGCGAGTGGAGCAGGCTGTGCCCCGTTTTGCGGGTCGGCTCATGTGCGGGAGGATGTTGTGCAAGAGAAGATGAATGCGTTCGGTCGTCTGCTGCGGCGCGCAGCCGGGATCTGGCCCGAGCGCGAGGCGGTGGTGTTCCCGGACTACAGCGAGAGCTTCGGCGGGCTGCATGCACGGGCCATGCTGCGAGCAAAGCAGTTCCTCGCGCTGGGTGTGCAGCCCGGCGAGCACGTGGGGGTGCTGCTGGGCACCAGCCCCGAGTTTCTCGAGGTCATGTTCGGCATTGCCTACGCCGGTGCTGTGGTGGTGCCGATCAACGCCCGCTACCGCGGAGAGGAAATCGCCTATCTCGCGGGCAATGCCGATCTGGTGACCATCGTGACCACCGGACAGGTCACCGAAGGGCTCAATTTCGTTCAACGTCTGCTGGAAGGGCTGCCCGGCCTCGCGAGCTGCACCGATGCCCGCGCGCTGGCGCTGGAAGACACGCCGCGGCTGCGCAATGTGCTGGTGCTCGGTGCCGGCGCGGTGGCCGCGCTGACCAGCGAAGCCGACATTGCCACTGCAGCCGCGCAGGTCGAGGAGTCTGCCATCGCGAGCCGCATCGAGGCCGTTGGCGACGATGACACGGCCCTCATCCTCTACACCTCGGGCACCACATCCAGGCCCAAGGGCTGCCTGCTGAGTGGCAGCGCCATCATCGGCAACGGGCGAGCGCTTGCGCAGTCCTACCGGATGGGTGCGGAAGACCGGTTCTGGTCTCCGCTGCCGATGTTCCACATCGCCGCCACGCTCCCGATCTGTGCCTGTCTGGACGTGGGCGCGGCCTATGTGACGCTCGGCTATTTCGACGCCGGCGTGGCGCTGAGGCAGTTGCATGCGGGCGGCGTCACCGTCGCCTATCCCTGCTTCGTGACGATCATTTCCGACCTGCTGGATCACCCGGATTTTGCGGCCACCGATCTGCGCGCCGTGCGGGTGATGAACAGCAACCTCGCCATGCAGCCGCCGGGCTTTGCGGCACGGCTGAAACAGGCGATGCCCGACTGCGTGCAGGTGGGTACCTACGGCATGAGCGAGGCCTGCGGCACGGTGAGCACCTCGCCGCTCGACTCGCCGGAGGCCTTGCGCATCAGCCGCCTCGGATCGCCCATGCCCGGACAGGAGGTGCGGATCCTCGACCCCGAGACCGGCCTCGAACTGCCTGCTGGCCAGCATGGCGAAGTGGTTGTGCGCGGCCCGAACCTGATGAAAGGCTATTACCGCGACCCGGAAAAAACCGCGCAAACGCTGCGTGATGGCTGGCTGCACACGGGCGATGTCGGCTCGCTCGACGAGCACGGCACGATCATGTTCCACAGCCGTCTCAAAGACATGATGAAGGTGGGTGGCGAGAACGTCGCAGCGGCTGAAATCGAATCGCTGCTGCAGCAGCACCCGGGCGTGAAGCTCGCGCAGGTGGTGGGCGTGGCGGATGCGCGCCTTGTCGAGGTGCCTGCGGCGTTCATCGAGCGCGTGCCGGGCACCAGCGCCACCGAAGAAGAGCTGATCGGCTGGTGCCGGGGCAAGATCGCGAGCTTCAAGGTGCCGCGCCACGTGCGCTTCGTCACGGCCTGGCCGATGTCGACCAGCAAGATCCAGAAGTTCAGTCTGAGGAAAACGCTCGAGACCGAACTTGCTGCCGCCGCAACCCCGGAGCCCCGTTGAGCTCTCCGATGTATTGACCACCCCAGGGTGCGCGCCGAGGATGGCGCCTCGCCCCTCACAGAGGCTTTTTCCATGCTGTTCAATCTCGATCGTGCGCTCGCGAAGATGGATGCGCTCGGGCTCGATGCCCTTGTTGCCGGCGTCGCCCGGAACGTCCACTACGCCAGCGGCTTCTGGACGCGGAACTTCGAGTGGGGCAGCCAGGAGGCACTGGCCGCCGTCATCATTCCGCGCGACGCCCTGCAGCGCGCCACCCTGATCGTGCCCGAGTTCGCCATCGGCAACCTGCTCGAGACGCCCACCTGGATGCCGCAGGTCCGCGTCACCGAGTTCCTGAACACCTCCCTGCTCGCGCAGATCCCCGAACCGGTGCGGCTCGATCCGCTGCAGGCGGATGTAGAGAAGCTCTATGGAGAGAAGGTGGTGGGCGAGTTGGCGCCGAACCTGGTGGCCGGTGTGGTGGAAGCGCTGCGGGCGCTGGGGCTTGGCTCTGCCCGCGTGGGTTTCGACGATCTGCGGCTGGCGACGCACGTCTCGCGCGAGCTGACCGGCCTGCACTGGAGCGATGCACACGATGCCTGGCTAGACATCCGCAAGGTGAAGACCCCCGAGGAGATCGCCCTGCTGCGCACAGGCGCTTCGATCAACGAGGACGGGCTCCGCGAGATCCTCCCGCTGATCACGCCGGGCACGGTGTGGCGCGATGTGGCCGGCCGCTTCCGCGAGTACGCGCAGTCACGGGGTGCGAATCTGCTCGCGGCACGCAAGGCGCTGCAGTTCGGCGCCGAGTACAACGGGGTCTATTTTCCTGACCTCATGTTTGCCGACAGCTCCTGGACCGTGCGCGAGGGCCAGACGATCATTTTCGAGAGCTGGGGCGAGTACGGGAACTACGCCTTCGACATGTCCCGCACGGCACATGTGGGCGAGCCCTCGGCCGAGTACGCGCGCATCTGCCGCACGGTCTCCGAGACGCACATCGAGGCCGAGAAGTGCCTGCGGGCCGGCATCACCACCCATCAGGCGTGGCAGGAGATCAGCCGCATCGCCTACGCGATGGACATCCCCACGCCGAAGAAAACGCTGGTGTTCATCCACTCGATCGGCCTCGACATCATCGAGATGCCCTCGGGGTATCCCGCTTTCGGTCGGGTGAAGGATTGGGAACTCGAAGAGAACACGGTGATCAATTTCGAGTACCTCTACTTCGGCCACAGCGTGTCGCCGTACCACCTCGAAAGCACCTATTTGATCGGCAAGAACGGCGCCGAGTGCCTGCATACGATGCCGCACCGGCTGTTCCAGGCGGGCTGAGCCGCACCCCCGCGCTTCCGGGTCGCGGGCGTGGCCCGCTCCTACGGGAGGATGGCCTCGCGCATCAGCGCGGTGTCGAAGTAATAGGGCCTGATCTCCCGGATCAGGCCGCCTTCGATGCGCCACACCTCTGCAATCGGCATCTCCACCTCGCTGCCGTCCCGGCGTGAGCGCCCTCGCAGTGTCGCCAGCACCACCACGCAGCCCTCGCCCGGGATGAACTGCTCCACCGAGAGTGCCGTGGCCTCCAGCGCGCCGAAGACCCGGCGCACCGGTGCCCGGAAGGCCTCCAGACCTACATGCCTGCCGGCGAAGGGCAGGGAGGCGGCCTCGATCACGGTGATGTCGGGTGCGGCGAGCCTGGCCATGGTCTCGGCGTCGCCCGCCGCGGCTGCGGCAAGGAAGCCGCGCACCAGGCTTTCGTTGGCCTCAAGATCGTTTTGCATGGCCGTGCTCCCGGGTTGACCGGCGCATCTTGGCCAGAGCGCCGGCGCATCACAAGCTGCCCCCTCAAGGGTGCTGGCGCGCTCATAACGAGCCGGCCTATGATCCCGCCCCGCATAACTCCAAGGAGATTCCGGCATGCGTCTGCAAGGCAAAGTGGCAGTGATTACGGGTGGTGCCAGTGGCATCGGTGCGGCCTCGGTGAGCCGCTTCATCCAGGAGGGCGCGCGGGTCGTCATAGGCGACATCCAGCGCGGCCCCGGTGAGGCCTTCGCGGCGCAGTTCGGCGACAAGGCCGCCTTCGCGGTCTGCGACGTCACCAAGGAAGAGCAGGTGGCGGCACTGGTCGATCTGGCCGTCAGCCATTTCGGGCAACTCGACATCATGTTCAACAACGCCGGCATCGTCGGCGCGGTCGGGCCCATCGACACCACCCCCGGCCCGGAGTGGAACCTCACCATCGACATCCTGCTGAACGGCGTTTTCTACGGCATGAAGCACGCCGCGCGCGTGATGAAGCCCCGCGGCACCGGCAGCATCATCAGCATGGCCAGCACCGCTGGATTGATGGGTGGCCTCGGCCCCCACGCCTATGCTGCCGCCAAGCACGCGGTGGTGGGCCTCACCAAGAACGTGGGCGCAGAGCTCTGCCGCTTCGGCATCCGCGTGAACTCCATCGCTGCCGCCTCCATGGCCACGCCGATGGTGGCGAGCGTGCTGACGGGCGATCCCTCGAACATCGAAGAGGCCAAGCGGATCCTGGCCGCCGCCTCGCCGATCCGCGACCGCCCCGGCCTTGCAGAGGACGTGGCCAATGCCGCGCTCTGGCTGGCGAGCGACGAGTCGGGTTACACCAACGGGCACACGCTCACCACGGATGCCGGCATCACGGTGGGCGCCACGGCGACCGGACCGAATTTCGCCGAGTACGCACCGATGATCCGCGAGGCAGGCCGCACGGGCCTCTGAGAAATCCCCGAGGGAGAATGCCGATGAGCTTACGTCTCGCCCTGCTGGTTCCGCTCGTGTTGCTCGCCGCCTGTTCGCGCGAAGCGGCATCTCCACCTGCTGCGCCTCCTGCAGCACCCGCCGAGCCCGCCGCGGCGGCCGCGCCCGCCGTCTCGGGCGAGGCCGTCTACGCGGCGCATTGTGCGAGCTGCCACGAGGGCCAGGCCGCGCGTGCGCCGCACCGCACCATCGCGGGCCTGATGGCGCCGCACCGCATCGTGACGGCACTGGAGTCCGGCGTGATGATGGAGCAGGGCAAAGGGCTCTCGCCCGAAGAGCGCCGTGCCGTTGCCGAGTTCCTGACCGGTACGCCCTACAGCGAGCCTGCGCCCTTGCCGGCCGCGCTCGCCTGCGCCACGGGCGCAAGCAACTTCGATGCGAACGCCACGCCCGACGCGAGCGGCTGGGGCGTGGATCCGGGTAACGGGCACCTCTACCCGGCCTCCGTGGCCGGTCTCGACAAGAGCCAGGTGCCGGCGCTGAAGTTGAAGTGGGCCTTCGCCTTCCCCGACGCGATCCGCGCGCGCTCGCAGCCCGTGCTGGGCGGCGGCGCGCTCTACGTCGGCAGCCACGATGGCACCGTGTATGCGCTCGATCGCCTGAGCGGCTGCATCCGCTGGAGCTTCAAGGCCTCGGCGGAAGTGCGCAACGGACCGGTGCTCGACACCTGGGAGCGTGGCGATGCCAACGCCTCGCCTGGCCTTTACTTCGGCGACCTGAACGGGAACGTCTACGCACTGGATGCGCGGACCGGCGCATTGCGCTGGCGCGACCGCCCGGATGAGCATCCCAGCCTCACCATCACGGCCTCGCCCGTGCGTTTCGAGGACGGTGTGTTCTTTGCGCTCTCCTCCCTCGAGGTCACCGCGGCCGCCAATCCTGACTACGCCTGCTGCACCTTCCGTGGCGGTGTCATCGCCTACGATGCGGCCACCGGCACGCGCCGCTGGCTCTCGCGCGTGATCGAGAAAACGCCCGAGGTGTCGGGCACGCTGCCGAATGGCACGAAGACCCTCGCGCCCTCGGGTGCGCCGGTCTGGGGAACGCCCTCGCTGGACGTGAAACGCCGCCGCCTCTACATGGGCACCGGAGAGAACTACTCCTCCCCGGCAGATGACCGCAGCGACGCGATCTTCGCCATGGACATCGACAGCGGGAAGATCCTCTGGCACTGGCAGGCCACTGCGGGCGATGCCTGGAACATGGGTTGCGAGACACCCGACCGCGCGGCTTGCCCGCCCGAGGACGGCCCTGACCTCGACTTCGGCGCCGCCACCGTGCTGGCTGGCGACATCGTGCTCGCGGGGCAGAAATCAGGCGATGTCCATGCGCTGGACGCCGAGTCGGGCAAGCTCCTCTGGCAACGCAAACTCGGTCGCGGTGGCATCCAGGGCGGCGTGCACTTCGGCATGAGCGTCGAGGGCGAGACGCTCTTCGTACCGGTTTCGGATTTCTTCGGTGGCCCGCGCTGGCCGGGCGAGGCGAAGCCGGGGCTCTATGCGCTCGATATCCGCACGGGAGAGGTGCGCTGGAACCAG
>CAIXOY010000111.1 GCA_903921135.1 uncultured Gammaproteobacteria bacterium | reverse complement strand
TCTATCAGCATCCCGTTCTCGCGCCCCATCACCTCGTAATCGAGATCCACACCGACCACCGCATTGGCCCCCAGCGCAGCTGCGCGCTCTTCGAGCTCCTGCAGCGCGATCTCCCGCGCCCGCTGCAGTTCTTTCTCGTAGGTGCCGGAACGGCCGCCCACGATGTCGCGCAGCCCTGCGAACATATCCTTGAAGATGTTCGCCCCCAGGATCGCCTCGCCGCAGACCACGCCGCAGTAGCGGGTGATGCGACGGCCTTCGACCGAGGGGGTGGTGGTGACCAGCATCACCTCAGCCCTCGAGGTGCGGGCCGGCGGCGATGATGGCGGGTGCCACGCCGCTGAACTTCTGGAAGTTCTGGACGAACTTCTGGATCAGCTCGCGCTTGGCGACTTCGTAGGCGTCTTTGTCTTCCCAAGTCTCGCGCGGGTCGAGCATCTTGTTGTCGACGTGCGGCACAGAGAGCGGGACGTCGAGGTTGATGCCCTGCAGATGACGCGTGGGCACGTCCGCGAGCGCGCCGCTCTGGATGGCCGCGATGATCGCGCGGGTGGTGGGGATCGGGAAGCGGTAGCCCTTGCCGCCGGCGCCGCCCGAGCCTGCCGTCCAGCCGGTGTTCACCAGGTACACGGTGCTGCCGAAGCCTTCGACGCGCTTCATCAACAGGTCTGCGTAGACGTGTGCGGGGCGCGGGAAGAAGGGCGCGCCGAAGCAGGTCGAGAAGGTCGACTTGATGCCGCTGCCTGCGCCCATTTCAGTGGAGCCGACGAGTGCGGTGTAGCCGCTCAGGAAGTGATAGGCCGCCGCTTCCTTCGAGAGGATCGAGACGGGCGGCAACACGCCGGTGACGTCGCAGGTGAGGAAGATGACGGTTTTCGGTTCGCCGGCGGCGTTGGCGTCGGCGCGCTTCTCGATGTGCTCGCGCGGGTAGCAGCAGCGGCCGTTCTCGGAGATGGTGGTGTTGCTGTAGTCGGCCACTCGGTGGTGTTCGTGCGTGCTGACGTTCTCTACGATCGAGCCGAAGCGGATCGCATCCCAGATCACCGGCTCGTTCTTGCGGCTCAGGTTGATGGTCTTGGCGTAGCAGCCACCTTCCATGTTGAACACCGAGCCCTCGGCCCAGCCGTGCTCGTCGTCGCCGATCAGGTAGCGCTCCGGGTCAGCCGACAGCGTGGTCTTGCCGGTGCCTGAGAGCCCGAAGAACAGCGAGACATCACCCTCGTGGCCCACGTTGGCCGCGCAGTGCATGGGCAGCACGCCCACGGCGGGCAGCAGGTAGTTCTGCACCGAGAACATGGCTTTCTTCATCTCGCCGGCGTAGCGCATGCCGGCCAGCAGCACCTTGCGCTGCGCGAAGTTGATGATCACCGCGCCGTCGCTGTTGGTGCCGTCACGTTCGGGCACGCAGGTGAACTCGGGCATGTTCAGCACTTGCCATTCCGCGCGGCCGGAAGGGTTGTATGAACCGGGGCGGATGAACATGTTGCGGGCGAAAAGGTTCTGCCAGGCGGTGCCGGTGGTGACCTTGATCGGGATGTAGTGGGCTGCGTCTTCGCCCACGTGCAGGTGGCTCACGAAGCGGTCGTGGCCGTCGGCGAATTCGACGACACGGTCCCAGAGGGCGTTGAAGTGGTCGGCGTCGAATTTGCGGTTGATGCCGCCCCAGTCGATGTTGGCGCTGCTGCCGGCCTCATCGACGATGAAGCGGTCTGCCGGGGAGCGGCCGGTGCGCTTGCCGGTGGTGACTACCAGAGCGCCGGTGTCGGCCAGATGACCCTCCTTGCGCCGGATGGCGTGCTCGACCAGCAGAGCGGAGCTCAGGTCGGTGTGGAGGGTGCTGCTCGAAATCGTTCCCGTATCCATCGTGTGTCCTGCTTGGCCGAGTGAGGGATGGCCGCGTCGAAAGCCGTGACGGCGCGGGCCGTGGGGGGGCCGATTATGGCAAAAAGCCCCGCTGTGGTGAACGCCTTGGCCGGAGCCGCCCGTCAGTGGCGCGTGCTGCCTGCACCGGCAGGCCCGAAAAGGGTGTCGAGCGCCGGGCCATCGAAGCGGTACTCCTGCTGGCAGAACTCGCACTGCACCTTTACGAGGCCCTGCTCCGCCAGCACATCGCGCGCCTCCGCTTCGCCCACCGATTGCAGCGTGGCAGCGGCCCTTTGCTCTGAGCATCGGCACCCGAACGCAAGCGGCACTGGCGGCTGCAGATGCACCTTTTCCTGGTGGAAGAGCTTCCAGAGGAGCCCCTCGAAGACGTCCTCGAGGAGTTCGTCTGCCCGGACCGTGGCCGAGAGTTGCTGCAGATGCTCCCAGCGCGGGTCGTCTGCCCGGCCGCCCGGCAACACCTGCAGCATCAGCCCGGCGGCTCGTACGCCATCGCTCACGAGCCGGATCAGGGTGGGCAACTGCTCGGACTGCTCGAAGTAGGCCTCGATGCAGGCGTCCAGGCCCGGATGCTCCAGCGGCACGATGCCCTGATAGCGCTGCCCTTGCTCGGGCGTGATGGTGATGGCGAGGGTGCCGCCGTCCAGCATGGCGCCGAAGCCGGTTGCGTGGGCGCCCTCGGCCACGCGTGCGTAGCCGCGCAGCCGCTGGTCGTGGCCGCACTCGGCGAACAGCAACTGGACGCTGCCCGCGCTGCGTGCCTGCAGGCTGAGCGCGCCGGCGAATTTCAGCGTGGCCGCCAGCAGCGCGCTCGCCGCGAGCGCCTCGCCCAGCAAGCCCGCCGCCGGCCCTGGGTAATGGTGCTGGCCGAGCACGTCGGCGAGCGCGCTCTCCAGACGCACGATGCCGCCACGCACGGGCACATCGCCGAAATCGAATCTGAGCAGGCTGTCGCCATCGCCGGATTTCATTCGCCTGTCTCCTGTTCGAATCGGTGTATCAGCCGGCGGTCGCGCTTGTCGGGCCGCGTCGGCGGGGGCTGGAAGCCGGCGCGTGCCATGCGGCGTGCGGCCGATTCCGCCTCGCGCGCCGCGATGCTTGCTTCGGTCTCCGCGTAGAGAAGGGCTGCCTCGGGAGCGCCTCTGCGTTCGCCGGAGAGCCCGGTCACGGTCACGGTTTTCTCGTCAAAACCCTGCCGCACCCGGATCTCGGCGCCGATGTCCACATCCCTCGAGACCTTGGGCCGCGCGCCCTCGTACCACACCTTGCCGCCCTCGATGGCCTCGCGCGCAAGGCCGCGGGTGCGGAAGAAACGTGCCGCCCAGAGCCACTTGTCGAGGCGCACGCGATCAGGCACCGATGCGCTCCAGCTCGGGCATGATCTCGTCGAAGTGGAGGATCGCGGGGAAGCCCTCCACGGTACGGGGTTCGCGCGCGCTATCGGGCTGCAACAGGCTCAAGAGCCAGCGGATGCCGTAGCGCTGCGCGGATTCCAGCACGCTGATGCTGTCGTCGATGAACAGCGTGCGTGCCGGGTCGAAGGGCTCTACGGCACGCAGCGCGTCCCAGAATCCGGCGTGCTCCTTGGCCATGCCGAAGTCGTGCGAGCAGACGATGGCATCGAACCAGCGCTCGAGCCCCGTGTGGGCCATCTTGAGGTCGAGGCTCTTGCGGTGGGCGTTCGTCACCAGCAACACACGGCGGTGGCCGGCATGCAGGCGGGCGAGGAAGTCCTCGACATGCGGACGGATGCGGATCAGGTGGCGGAGCTCGTCTTTCAGCGCGCCCACGTCCAGACGCAATTCGCGGGACCAGTAGTCCACGCAGTACCAGTTCAGCGTTCCCTGCTCCTGCCGGAAGCGCTCGATCATGCGGTGCCGCGCCTCGGCGTGGTCCTCGCCGTGGATCTCGGCGTAGCGCCGCGGGAGGTGTTCCAGCCAGAAGTGGTTGTCGAAGTGCAGGTCGAGCAGCGTGCCGTCCATGTCGAGGAGCACGGTGTCGATCTCGTTCCAGTTGACCATGGTCTGGGGCTCTCCCTCGGACGCTGCAGGCGGGCGCCCGAGGCGGCTCAGTCTACGGGGTGCCGGGCGCGCGCGTCAGGCGCGGCCCGGCGGGTATAGTCCGCCTTTTTACGCGGAGTCCTCCATGAGCGATCAGCGCAAGCCCGAAGTCCTGTCATCGCGCTGGGTGACGCACTCGCGCCTTTTCCATGTCGAGGAGCAGCAGTTGCGCTTCTCGAACGGCGTGGAACGCACCTACGAACGCCTGAACCCCGGTCATCACGGTGCCGTGATGGTGGTGGCCGTGGATAGCGGCGGCCGTATGGCGCTGGTGCGCGAATACGGCGCGGGTATCGGTGACTACTACCTCTCGTTTCCCAAGGGTGCGCTGCAACCCGAGGAGAGCGTGCTCGATGCCGGCAACCGCGAACTCATGGAAGAGGCGGGTGTCGGTGCGCACCACTTGGAGGTGCTGGCCGAACTCGCGCTCTCGCCCTCTTACATGGGCAACCGGATGACGCTGGTGCTGGCGCAGGATCTGTTCGAGAAGTCCCTTCCCGGGGACGAGCCTGAGCCACTCGAGGTGTCGTGGCACAGCTTCGGGCAACTGCTCGCGCTGCAGGCTGCCGGAAAGCTCTGCGAGGGCTATGCGGTGGCGGCGATGTTCCTGGCGCGCGAGCGTCTTGCGGGTGTGCTCGCGCCGTGAGCGTGAGCTTGCCCGAGCACTGGCCCAACGCCGTGCGCCGGGCCTGTCTGGAGGCCGGCCGCGCGATCCTCGCGGTGCGTGCCGATGCTGCCGGGCTGGGCGTGGAGCGCAAGGGCGACGGCAGCCCCGTGAGCCGTGCCGATCGCGCGGCCTCACTTATCCTGCGTGAGCGTCTCGCTGCGTTGTCACCGTCCTTGCCCGTGGTGTGCGAGGAAGGCTCGCAGGATCCGGGTAGTGCCTCCCGGTTCTGGGTTGTCGATCCTCTGGACGGCACGCGCGAATTCGTGCGCGGCAGCGATGTGTTCACGGTGAACGTGGCGCTGCTCGAGGGAGGCCGGCCCGTTTTCGGCGTGATTCACGCGCCTGTCGGCGGACAGTGCTGGTGGGGTGGTGCGGGGCTTGGCGCGTGGCGCGATGAGTTGCGCATTCACGTCGCCGCCCCGGCAGCGGTGCCGCTGCGCATCATCGCGAGCCCTGCCGAGCGGGCTGCGACTGCGCGGGGTTTCCTCGCGCGTTTGCTGCTGCGTTTTCCGGATGCCGAACTCACCCACCTGCCGGGCGCGCTCAAGTTCTGCCGCGTGGCCGAGGGGCTTGCCGATGCCTATCCGCGTGTCACGCCGAGTAGCGCGTGGGATATCGCGGCGGGGCAGGCGCTGGTCGAGGCGGCGGGTGGTGTGGTGCTGAGTGAGGACGGGGGCGCGCTGTGTTATCGCATGACGCCAGGGTGGCCGGTGAGTGGCTTCGTGGCCTTTGGTGAAGCACCACCGGAGTGGTGAATCCGCCGGTGCCTGCAAGGCACCCGATCGAGCGGCATTCTCGTGTCGCTGTGGGGTAGGATCCGACGCTGTAACCTTGCGCCATCCCCGGAGGACACCCTCATGCGCCCGCTCCGTGCCTCGCGATTGCTGATCCTTGCCCTGCTCACGCTGCCGGCACTGCGCGCCATGGCGGCAGATCCCGCCTCCTGGCCTGGCACGGACTGGGAGACCTCCACGCCAGCGCGCGAAGCGCTGGACCCGGGCACCCTCGCCGCGCTCGATGCGGACCTTCGCGCAGGACGTTTCGGTTACGTGGATTCCATGCTTGTCGCGCGGCACGGACGCATCGTGGCCGAGGCAAACTACCCGCGGGATTACCGCGCGATCAATGCGCCGCTGATGACGGCTTCGCCCGGACAATGGAATTACTACGACGCGGACTGGCACCCCTGGTACAGGGACACCGGGCTGCACACGCTGCAGTCCACCAGCAAGAGTTTCGGCTCGGCGCTCGCGGGCATCGCCATCGCCCGGGGCGCGATCCGCGACACCGACGCTACGCTCGGCGACTTGTTGCCGCATCGGCACATCACCGACCCGCGCAAGGCCGCGATCACCTTCGACAACGTGCTGACCATGCGTCCCGGCTTTGCGTGGAATGAAGGTGAGCTCTCCTACCGTGATCCGCTGAACGACTCCATAGTCGTCGAGAACGCCCGCGACTGGGTGGGCTACCTGCTCGCAAAACCGCTCACATCCGAGCAGGGCAGCACCTACAGCTACAACAGCACCAACTCGCAGATGATCGGCGAGATCGTGGCGACGGCCGTGGGCAAGCCGCTGGAGATGTTCGCGGAAGAGGCGCTGTTCGGTCCCATCGGCATCCGCGATTACCACTGGAAACGCTCGCCGGAGGGGTTCAGCGATACCGCAGGTGGTTTGTATATGCGCCCCCGTGATCTCGCCCGCTTTGCGCTCCTGTACCTGCGGGGCGGTGAGTGGGACGGGCGGCAGGTGATCCCGGCGCAGTGGGTGGCGCGCACCACCGAAACACGTGTCGTCGATACCGCGCCTGCCGATCCCTCGAACAACACGGGCTACGGTTACCAGTGGTGGATATTCGAGCATGGCGGCGATGGCAAGCCGCGCATGGTCGGTACCTGGGGCTGGGGCGGGCAATTCGCCTTGCTGGTGCCGGATCTCGATCTCATCGCCGTGTTCACCGGCTGGAATACCTACGACAACCAGCACGACATCGACGTGGTCCGTGCGTTCTATCAGCGCGTGGTCTTGCCTGCCGCGAAGAAGTGATTCCGCATCCCGCACACGCGCAGGCATCGCCACCGGCCACTCTGGTCCGTGGCTAGCAGACCGTCTGCGGTTGGTCTTGCCCTGCGAGCGGATTATCCTCACCGCACTTTCGACGACGCACTGCCTGTGGAAGACAACACGATGAGAACCTTGCTGTTCCTTGCCTCCCTCATTGCAATCGTGCCGTTTGCCGCGCGGGCCTCGGATGCCGTTTACATCCACGCCGGCCGCCTGCTCGACCAACCCGGGAAGTCCCCGCGCGGCCCTTCGACGCTGATCGTGCGCGAGGGAAAGATCGCCGACGTGCGCGACGGCTTCGCGCTCCCCGAGGGTGGCGCCCGGCTGATCGATCTGAAAGAGCAGTTCGTGCTCCCCGGCCTGATCGACATGCATGTCCATATCTCCAGCGACGACAACCTGCTGCGCAGTCGTCTCGAAGCCTCCGAGCGCGATATCGAAGACGTCTTCGTGATTGCCCAGGGCAATGCGCGGCGCACGCTGGAGGCGGGCTTCACCACCGTGCGCGATCTGGGCGGTGACGGGCGTACCACGGCGACGCTGCGCGATGCCGTGAACAACGGCCAGATCCTGGGGCCCACGATTGTGCCGGCGGGAACGATGGTCTCGGTCACCGGTGGCCACGGGGGCGTCAACGGCCTGAATCGCACCTACACCCGTGCGGTGGCGGCCGAAAGAACCAACGTCTGTGACGGGCCCGACAGCTGCGCAAGCGCCGTGCGTGCGCAGATCTCCGTAGGCGCGGAGGTGATCAAATTCGCCGCGACGGGTGGCGTGCGCTCGAACGTGGCGGGAGGGCTCGGCAAGCAGATGACCGACGCCGAAATGAAAGCCATCGTCGATACCGCCCACAGTTTCGGCCGCAAGGTCACGGCACACGCACACGGCAAAGAAGGCATCGATGCGGCGCTTCGGGCGGGCGTGGACTCCATCGAGCATGGCAGTTTCATCGACGAGGAAACGGTCCGTCTGTTCAAGGCCGAGGATGCAGCACTGGTGCCCACCGCAGTTGCTCCCATCGCGGCACTCGCGCAGGCGCGGCGCGGCGATGCGCCCGCTCCGCAACTCGCCAAGGCCGAGCAGACGGCGGCCTCGCATGCCCAGAGTTTTGCTCGCGCGGTGAAGGGTGGTGTCCGGATCCTCTTCGGTACCGACTCGGGTGTGGCGCCGCACGGGGACAATGCGAAGGAGTTCGCGCTGATGGTGAAGGCGGGCATGACGCCCGCGCAGGCCATCAAGGCGGCAACGCTCGACAGTGCTACCGAACTTGAGCGACCCATCGGCGCGCTCCTGCCCGGGCATGATGCCGACATCATCGCCGTGTCGGGTGATCCGCTTGCGGATGTCACGGCGCTCGAGAGCGTGAGCTTCGTGATGCGGCGTGGCGTGGTGCACAAGCTGGGTGGTGAGCGTCAGGTCTTCCCGCCGGAGTGAGCCTGCCGCGTGGTGGCGCCGGCATATACCCCCGCGCGCGCCGGCCGTGGGTCCATCGTGAGGCTCTGACATGATCCCCTCTTCAGTCGCCGCGCGAATGTCCTGATATGAAACCTTGCTCTCCGTTGCCCCACCTGTTGTCCTTGGCACTTGCCTGTGTGTTGCTGCCATTCGGTGCCGTCGCGGCGCCCGAGGCCGCGGAGCCGCAAGACCAACGCCTGCGCGCCGACGCGCGCGTCTTCTTCGGCGAACTCCATCTCCACACCTCCTATTCCTTCGATGCCTTCGGCTTCAGCCCCTCGCGCATCGATCCGGATGCCGCCTACCGTTTCGCGCGCGGCCAGACGGTGAATTACCTCGGCAAATCCGCGCAGCGCCACACGCCGCTCGATTTCATGGCGGTGACGGATCATGCGGAATACATGGGCTTCCTGAACGCCACGGAGGAGCCCGGCAGCACGCTCGCGCAATCCGCCTTCGGGCGCGAGTATCTCGAGCTGAAGAAAACGCTGGATCCCGGCGCACTCACACGCCAGGTGCTGAAGAAACTCGCCGAGCCCGCCCGCATGAAGGAACTCGGCGCCGACGCCGCGATGCTTGCCGCCTGGCAGAAAACCATCGACGCCGCGAACGCCAACTACCGCCCGGGCGAGTTCACGACCTTCATCGGCTACGAGTGGACCTCCCACCCGGACGATCGCTACAACCTGCACCGCAACGTGATCTTCCGGGGCAACACCGCGCCGCGGCCCTTCAGCGCCGCGGATTCCCGGCGCCCGGAGGATCTGTGGCGATATCTGGACGACACACGTGCGCAGGGCCACCCGGTGCTCGCCATTCCCCACAACGCCAACGCGAGCGAAGGGCGGATGTTCGACTGGAACGATTCCGACGGACGACCCATCGACGCCGACTACGCGGCGCGCCGCGCGCGAAACGAGCCGCTGGTCGAGATCTATCAGGCCAAGGGGGCTTCGGAGACGCACCCGCTCCTTTCGCCGAACGACGAGTTCGCTGATTTCGAGATCATGGATCGCCTCGTGCCGCGGCTGGACCTCCCGGGCAAGCCGCCCGGCAGCTACGCGCGCGAGGCGCTCGGCCGCGGCCTGCTGATCGAGCGGCGCACGGGCCACAACCCGTTCCGCTTCGGTTTTGTGGCAGCGACGGATTTCCACAACGGGCTTGCCACCTCTGCCGAGAACGCCTTCGTGCTGGCCGATGGTTTCGACCCGCGCACGGGCGGGCCTGACCGAGTGACCGCAGCGCGGTATCTGGCAGAGCCGAGCCCCACCATGCCCGATCCGAAGATCATGGGCTCGGGTGGCCTGACAGGCGTGTGGGCCACGGAAAACACCCGCGAGGCGCTCTTCGATGCGATGCAGAGGCGCGAGACCTTCGGCACCTCCGGCACGCGCATTCGCCTGCGGCTCTTTGCCGGATGGAGTTATGCAGCCGATATGCTCGATGCGCGGGACTGGCCGGCCCGCGCGTATGCCGAAGGTGTCCCGATGGGCTCGGATCTGCCGCCCGCGCCTGCGTCGGCTGCGCCCGTGTTCCTCGTCTGGGCCAGCAAAGCGCCGGATGGCGCGTCGCTTGAGCACGCGCAGATCATCAAGGTCTGGCTGGATGGCGAGACTGCGCGTGAGCAGATTTTCGACGTACCGCTTCCGCGTCGTGAGAACGGCGTGAGCGAAATCACCGCGCGCTGGCAGGATCCGGCCTTCGACCCGCAGCAAGCCGCGGTCTACTACCTGCGCGTGCTCGAAGTGGAGACGCCGCGCTGGACCACGCTGATGGCCGATCGCTTCGGCCTTGATCGCCCGAAGGGCACGGCGGCGATGCTCCGCGAGCGCGCGTGGTCATCGCCGATCTGGTATCGGGCACCGTGACATGACAGGAGGTGTGAGGATGCACGCGGATACCTGCTGGCAACCGTCGGCGACCTCGAGTGCGGCTCCATGAACTCCCACGATTCGCGCCGGACGTTCCTGAGAAATGCCGCTCTGCTCGGCGTGGGAGCGTCGGCGGTGCCGGCTCTGGCCGCGGTCGGTGCCGATGCCGCCGCCCCGGTCCGCCCGGGTGAGGTGACTCTCGATCGGACGGCGCTCGAGGACATCCTTGCCGGCTGCGCAGTTCTGGGCTGTGGGGGTGGGGGCACCTACGCGGATGGCCTCGCCAGGCTGAGCACCGGTCTCGAGGCTGGAAGCCCGTTCCGCTTGCTCCCGGTAGCCGAACTCGGGGATGACGAATGGGTTGCCTCGCCCTACGGGATAGGCAGCCTTGCGCCGCAGAGCGAGGAGGATCAGGCCCGCTTTGCCGCCTTGCCGCGGGCCAAAGAGGACAACGTGGAAGCCTCGTTCAGGCGGCTCAGCCTGTTTCTCGGCCGTCCCTTCGTGGCGGTGGTTGCGGGCGAACTGGGGCCGTGGAGCACGGCCGCTGCGTTGTCGACGGCCGCGCGGCTCGGCATCCCGCTGCTCGATGCCGACCGCGTGGGGCGTGCAACCCCCGAGGCTACCCAGGACTCGGTGGTGGTGGCGGGTCTGTCGACGCTTCCGTTGGCTGCGGTCAGCCCCTTCGGGGATTCGGTGATCCTTGAAAAAGTCGGTGCGCAGTCACGGATCGAGGATCTGTTGCGTGCGATGTCGGTCGCCAGCGCAGGTGATCTGGGCGTAACGGATGCAGCCTTGTCGGGCCGTGACATCCGCCGCAGTGGTGCGTTGATCACCGGCACGATATCCAGAGCCCGTGCGCTGGGTCAGGCGGTACGCGAGTCCACGGCGGCCGGTACGGATCCCGTGGAGGCCTTGCGCGCCGCGGGGGCAGGGCAGCGCCTGTTCCAGGGCACGGTGGTCGACTGCCCGTGGCGCGACGAAGCGGGGTTCCTCGTTGGCGAAGTGACGATCAGCGGTATCGGAGAATTTGCATCGAGCGACTACCGCATCCGTTTCAAGAACGAACACATCGTCGCGTGGAAGGACGGCGCAGTGAGCGTGCTGCCGCCGGATCTCATCTGCGTGGTGGATTCGCGCACGGCCGTGGCCATCTCCAACCCGGAGTTCGAGCCGGGCCGGGCGGTGACGGTGCTGGGCTTTCCGGCACCTGCGATCTGGCGTACACCGGCGGGGTTGCGCGTTTTCGGACCCGCGCACTTCGGGTTGGATGAGGCTTACCGGCCTCTTTGACTTCCACATCAGCACACGGGCGAGGAGCA
This sequence comes from uncultured Gammaproteobacteria bacterium, assembly GCA_903921135.1. Classification (GTDB taxonomy): domain Bacteria; phylum Pseudomonadota; class Gammaproteobacteria; order Pseudomonadales; family UBA5518; genus UBA5518. Next base: position 5,718 of record CAIXOY010000111.1, on the reverse strand, counting down.
GGGCAGATGATCGACTTCAGCGGCAGGACGGCAGTGGTGAGCGGCGCGGGCGCCGGTATAGGGCGGGCGATCGCCGAGGCCTACGCGCGCCTCGGCGCAGAGGTGACCGGCATCGAGATCGACGCCGCGCGGGCTGCTGCCACGGGTGAGGCCATGCAGGCGGCGGGTTTGCCGGTGCGCATGGTGGTGGGCGATGTGCGTGATGCGGCCTCGGTGGCCGACGTTTTTGCGGGTGTGGCCGAGCGGCATGGCTCGCTCGACATCCTTGTGAACAACGTGGGCGATTTCCTCGGCGTGATGAACGGCTTCGAGGAGGGCACCGAGGCCGAGTGGGACGCGCTCTACGCCGTGAACCTGCGCCATGTCTTTCTCGCCACGCGCGCCGCGCTGCCGCTGCTGCGCATGGGCCGCCCGGGCGGCAGCATCATCAACGTATCCACCATTGAGGCCTTCCGTGGCATTCCCATGTGCCCGGTGTATTCGGCCTTCAAGGCGGGCGTCACGGGCTTCACCAAAAGCCTTGCGGTGCAGCTCGCGCCTGAAGGCATCCGCGTGAACGCGATCGCCCCCGAGACCACCGAGACCGAACAGGTGAAGCCCGCCGCCTACATCCGCCCCGAGCACCAGGCGCACACGCCACGCTGGATTCCGCTCGGACGCTTCGGCACGCCTGAGGACATGGCCGGTTGCGCGGTGTTCCTGGCGAGCGAGCTCTCCGCGTGGGTGACGGGCACGACGATCCACGCGGACGGCGGCGCCCTGGCGGCGGGTGGTTTCTATCGCACGCCCTCAGGGCGCTGGACCAATGTGCCGGTGGTGACGGGGGACGGGTTCGGGTTTGGTTGAGTAGGGCGTTTACGCCTTCGAGGTCGTCCCTCACTGGGAAACCGCTTGCGCACGTGCAGATATGGCTAAGAGGCTGGCGGCATCAGGCGTTCGGTGCCGCCGTCCGTTCCCCGGACAACATCACAACAATGCGGGTAATAGCCGCGTCAGGAGCGATCATGGACTTCGGTACGGCAATCCGCATGATCCATCCAGTAAAGCCGCCGGAGCAGACGCCCGGCTATTTGCTCGAACACATGCTCCGGGAATGCCGCCCATGCCATTTCGAGCGCACCGAGGAAGACGTGGCATGGCTCATCGATGAGCTACCGTCTTCGAAGCGGAGGAAGGAGCAAAAACGGAAAAGCTCCTTCACGCCACCTGCCGCGGACTGACCCCCGGGGGATCCGTGCGGCGCAGGTAGTACTCGGTGGGGTGGACGCGTCCGCGCTCGTCGATGGCAGCGGCGTGGACGATGGCGAGGATGTCGCCTTCTTCGTCGGAGATCACGGTCTCATAGCCTTTGCGGCGGATGTCAGCGCTGGGGCAGCGGTTGATGCGGCGCTTGAACTCGCGGTAGTCGACCTTGACGAAGAAGCTCTCGAGGTTTTTCATGGCTGGGATTCCATACATACTGTGTTTGCGTACAGTATAGGCCAGATGTTTTGCCCTGCAAGTCAGCGCGAGACTATCCCGCAAACGCCCCTCTTGTCACCACATGTGGTGGATCAAAAGCCTTACACCCACGAAATCTTGTGCCTGCCAGCGGCCAGAGGTCTCAGCACCCCAGCTTGGCCCTGAACAGGAAAAAGACCGATTCCGGCAGGCAGAGCCTTGCCCACAGCCAAGCGAAGGTGAGCTTCTCGCGCAGGTATTCGAAAAGCGCGACGGTACCGAGGCAGGTCATCGGAGGCCGCGCGCGACGGATCAGTGGCCGAGCACAGCGCTGCCGTCACCGCGCGGCATCGCGGGCCTTCCGTCGCGTGCCGGTGCTGTGCAAACATGCGCGCCCTTCGGGGTTTCGCAGGACGCGTTCACGGGTTCCCCATGCTGATATTCCATCACAGCAACGACCTTGGCCTGCTGCGTGAACTCGCCGCGCGGCGGCTTGCGCAATCACCCCCGCCCCCGCTCGAACCCGAGCACGTGGTGGTGCCCAACGCGGGCATGGCCAAGTGGTTCAGGCGGGGCGTGCTGGAACATCAGGGCATCGCCGCAGACCTCAGCTGCGACAGCCCCGTGCAGTTCCTGCGACGCATCGCGGGTATCGTGCTCGGGCTCCCCGCTCCTGCCGAAGATCCCTGGTCGAGAGATCTCCTCACGGTGCGCCTGATGGGCCTGATCCCCGGCCTCCTCGGGCGCCCTGATTTCGCTCCGCTCGCGGCCTACCTCGCCGACACCCGCGATCCGCGCCGCTTGCTCGGCCTCTCACGGCAGATCGCTGCACTCTTCGATGCGTACCTCGTCTGGCGTGACGACTGGATCCGCGACTGGGAGGCCGGCCAGCCCGGTGAGGGCAACCCCGCCCGCGAGAACCCCTGGCAGCCGGTGCTCTGGTGCGCGCTGAGCTCCGCCGTCACGACGGCACATCCGGGTGCCCTGCACCCCGCTGCGATGACCGCGCTGCTCTGCGAGCGCCTGAAGCACGCTGAGCCACCCCCGGGTTTGCCCTCACGCGTCACGGGCTTCGGTTTCGGTGCCGTTGCGCCTTCGATACTCCACGGATTTCGCGCGCTCGGCGCCCATGCGGATGTACAGGTCTTCCAGTTCAATCCCTGTCCCGAGTATTGGGCAGATCTTCAGAGCGAAGCCAAGCTTGTCCGCCAGCGTATCCTGGACCCCGAGCGGGCCCTTTACGCCGAGACGGGCAACCCGTTGCTCGCCTCCTGGGGCCAGCAGGGCGCAGCCCAGCTGATGGAACAGTTGAAGCACGACGACAACCTCGCATTCCACGTCGGTGAGCAGCGCCCGGGCACGCTTCTGGGGCGGATACAGGAAGACATCCTCCACCTGCAGGAGCCCGCCGACAGCGGCCCCCTGCAGCCCGACGGCAGCATTGTCTTTGCCGAGACCCACAGCCGCCTGCGCGAGGTCGAGGCGCTGCACGATGCGCTGCTCGACATGATCGAGCGCTTCGACCCCCTTTCCCCGCGTGACATCGTGGTGATGGCCCCTGACATCACGGCCTACGCGCCACACATCGAGGCCGTTTTCGGCGAGCTGTCGGGCGATCGGCGCTTCATCCCCTACGCCATCTCGGATCGCGCGAGCCTTGCCGAGGAGGCGCTGCCCCGGAGCTTCCTGCATCTCTTCGCGTTGCCCGACAGCCGCTTTACCGCCTCCGAGGTGCTGGGGCTGCTCGCGGTGCCCGCGGTGGGCGAACGTGCCGGCTTCACGGCCGCCGACATGGAAACCCTGCATGCGCTGGTGGCGCGCAGTGGCATCCGTCTGGGCTACGACGATGCGGGCGCAGCCGGGGATGCGCCCGCGCTCGCGCGCAACACCTGGCGCTTCGGGCTCGAGCGGTTGCTGCTTGGCGTTGCGATGGACGAGGGCGCGCTTTACGCGGGGGTCGCGCCCGTCGGCGTGGGCGGTGCCTCGGAGGCCGAGCTGGTCGGCAAACTCGGTGTCTTCGTCGACCGGTTGGCTGCGCTCGCCACGGAGATCGATGCTCCGCGTACGCCCGCGGGCTGGCGCGAGATGGTTCACCGCATTTTCGCGGACTTCGTCGCGGAAGGACGCACCCACGCAGCCGCGCGCGCCGAGACGCTCGCAGAAGTCAACGCCGCCATCGATGTGCTGGATGCGGCAGGTTACGCGGCGGATCTCGCGCGGGAGGTCGTGCAGGACCTGATCGAAACCCGCCTCTCGGCGGCCGAGAACAACCACGCGTTTCTGCGGGCGGGCGTGAGCTTCTGCCAGCTGACGCCACTGCGCACCATCCCGTTCCGTGTGGTGTGCCTGCTCGGCATGAATGCCGAGGCGTTTCCGCGCAATCGCGAGCGCCCGGCCTTCGACCTGATGGGCGTGATGCCACGGCGGGGCGATCCCTCGCGCCGCGACGATGACCGCTTCGTTTTCCTGGAATCGCTGATAGCGGCGCGTGACTGCCTCTACATCAGCCGCGTCGCCGCCGACGAACGCAGCGACGCGCCCCGGGAGCCCGCGGTGCCGGTGAGTGAGTTGCGCGAGTACATCGAGCGCCTGCACGGCAAGGAGGCCGCTGCCGCGCTCACGCTGAAGCACGCGCTGAAACCCTTCGCCCCGTCCTACTTCGACGGCAGCTGCGAGCGCTACAGTTTCCGCGGCGAGTGGTGCCCGGCGGCGCGCGCCATCGGCTCTGCGCCCGTGGGCTTCTGTCCGCAGCCCCTGCAACCCCAACCCGCTGACGAGCCGGTGATCCGACCGGACGCCCTTGCACGCTTCTTCACGCGTCCTTGCGAGAGCTTTTTCAACGAGCGGCTCGGCGTGCGATTCCCCGAAGCCGGCGAGACGCTCGAGGACGTTGAGCCGATGGCGCTCGACGAACTCTCGAAATGGAAAGTGCGGAGCACACTCCTCGCCGCCTCGTCCTCGCAAACCGGGAGCGAAGCCGCAGAGCGCGTCCTTGCCGCGGGCGTACTGCCGCAAGGCGCGTCCGGCCGGTGCATGGTGGCTGCCCTGCTTGCCGAGATCGACCCCCTGAGGGAGGCGATCTCCCGCTGGGAGCCGTCCCGCACGGAGCGCATCGTCATCGACCTCGGCATTGCCCGCATCGAGGGCGATATCGCGGGCTTGCGTGGCGGGGCGCTCAAGGAACACACCTTGTCCAGCGAACCCCACGGCCGCGCCCTTGCGGGGTTCTGGCTGCGTCATCTGATGGTCTGCGCCGCCGGGCTGGTCGACGAGCCGAGCGAACAGCTGAGTCGCGACGGAGGCTGCACGCTGCGTGTGCTTCCGGCCGCTGACGCAATCGAATGCCTGCGCGATCTGGTCGAGGTGTATTTCGCGGGTCTGCGTGAGCCGCTGCCCCTGTTTCCGAAAGCCGCCTGGAAATGGGTCAGTGGCAAGGATCAGGCAAAGGCGCTACTCGAGGCGCGCAAAGTATTCCTGCGACGCCACGACGGCGCGCCGGGCGAAGGCGATGACGCCTACGTGAGCCGCGTATTCCCCGATGTGGATGAGGCGCTCGGCCCGCGCTTCGAGGCGCTGGCGGAGCGCGTCTTCCGGCCGCTGCGCGATGCGGCCACAGCGGAAGACACCATATGAGCGCCCTCGTCGTCCCCTTCGACGCTGAATCCCAGCCACTCACGGGCCGCTGCCTGATCGAGGCAAGTGCCGGCACGGGCAAGACCTACGCCATCACCAGCCTCGTCCTGCGTCTGCTGCTCGGCCACGACGGCAGCACCACGGGTGTGAATGCGCTGCTGATAGAGCAGATCCTCATCGTTACCTTCACGCGTGCTGCGACCGAGGAACTGCGCGGCCGGATCCGCGAGCGCCTGCAGAAGGCCCGTGAGGCCTTCGCCGCTGATGCCTCGCCGTCCGACGATCCGCTGATCGCCACGCTGCTCACGCACAGCGCGGATCTTGCGAAAGACCGCGATCGCCTTGCGCTCGCTGCCATGAGCCTCGATCTCGCGAGCATCTTTACCATTCACGCCTTTGCGGGGCGGATGCTCAAGCGCAACGCATTCGAGAGCGGCGTTTCCTTCGCGGTGGGAGAGGGCGAGGACGATGCCGGCGTCGTGAGCGAGGTCGTCTTCGATCTCTGGCGGGAGCGTGTCTATCCGCTTCCCGATGCGATCGCGTCGCTGATCCTCGACACCTGGGACTCCCCCGTCGAGTTCCTCCAGGAGGTACGCAGACTGCTTCTGCGCAAGGGTCTGGTGTGGCGCGGCGTACCCGCGCGGG
>CAIXOY010000110.1 GCA_903921135.1 uncultured Gammaproteobacteria bacterium | reverse complement strand
GCCATCGCGCAAAGGCGGCTATCTGTACGGCCTCCCGGGCCGCCACTACACTGCCCCGACTTCGCGGCACCGGCCGCAGTGATGGAGAGGAGCGCATCGCTGGTGCCGCAGTTCGCGCAACGCATCGAGAGCCTTGAACGCCAGGCGGGCAGCCCGCTCGCCGGCCGGCTGCTGCGTGGCCTGGAAAAAGAGAGCCTCCGCGTCACACCGGCCGGTCAACTCGCGCAGACCCCGCACGCCACACTCCTCGGTTCCGCGCTTACGCACCCTTCCATCACCACGGATTATTCCGAGGCGCTGATCGAGCTGATCACGGAACCGCGCGGCAGCGCCGCCCTGGTGCTGCAGGAACTCTCCGACATCCACGCCTTCGTCTACCGCAGCATCGGTGATGAACTGCTGTGGAACTCGAGCATGCCCTGCCCCATCGGCGGTGACGCCGAGATACCGGTGGCGCGTTACGGCAGCTCGAATGTGGCACGCATGAAAACGGTGTACCGCCTCGGGCTCGGGCACCGCTACGGGCGCCTGATGCAGACGATCGCAGGTATCCATTACAACTTCTCGCTGACCGATCCTTTCTGGGAATGGCTGCTCGAGCGCGAAGGAAGCACGCAGACCCTGCGCGACTTCAAGACCGCGCAGTGCTTCGCGCTGATCCGCAACTTCCACCGTTACTCCTGGCTGCTGGTGTACCTGTTCGGCGCCTCGCCCGCGCTCTGCAGCAGCTTCGTGCGCGGCGGCTCGCACGGCCTGTCACCGCTCGGTACCGGCACGCTGCATGCGCCCTATGGCACATCGCTGCGCATGGGGGATCTGGGCTACCAGAGCGATGCGCAGCGCAGCATCGACATTCCCTACGACAACCTCGATGAGTACGTGGCGGCGCTGAACCGCGCGATCCGCGAGCCGCACCCTGCCTATGCCGCGATCGGCACACGCGGCAAGAACGGCGAGTGGCTGCAGCTCAGCACCAGCCTCCTGCAGATCGAAAACGAGTTCTATTCGACGATCCGTCCCAAGCGCGTGACGCGCAGCGGGGAATCGCCGCGCCGCGCGCTCGCGGAGCGGGGCGTGGAATACGTCGAAGTGCGTTGCCTGGACATCGACCCTTTCGAGCCCGCGGGCATCGCCACGTCGACGATGCGATTCCTGGATGCCTTCCTGCTCTACTGCCTGCTGGCCAACAGCCCGCCTTCGGACGGCGCGGCCCGCGAGCGCTCGCGGGAGAACTTCCGGCAGGTGGTGATGCGGGGGCGGGAACCCGGCCTCGCACTCGCGCGCCCCGACGGCAGCGCCGTGGGCCTGCAGGCATGGGCACTGGAACTGCTAGATGGCATCGACCGGGTAGCGGCGATGCTGACAGACGAGGAAGACGGCGGTTACACCGCGGCAGCGGCCCAGGCCCGCGCCCGGGTCATGGACCCCGACCTCACGCCCTCCGCCAGGGTCCTGGTGGCGCTGGACGGCGGCAAGCACTCGTATGCCGATTTCGCGCTGGAGCAATCCCGGCTGCACCGCGACCGCTTCCTGGACGACTCCCTTCCGGACGGCGTGCTGTCTGGTTTCGAACGGGATGCACTGTTGTCACTGGAACAACAGCGGCTGATCGAATCGCGGGACGCGCTCTCTTTCGACGACTACGTGGCGGCGTACTACCGCCAATAGACGCTCGCTCAACGCTGGGTGAAGAACTCGGTGAAGAGCAGGTCCTCGACCTCTTCCGGCTTCACGTGGCCAGCCTCCTCGAGGAGCTTGCGCATCTTCTCGAGCGCCTCGGTGCGCAGGCCCTCGCGCTTGTCGGCTGCGACCAGCACCTCAGGGGCCTGAGCACTGAAAAACATGATCAGCTCGTGACGGATGGCGGGCATGTGGAGCTCCACCGCCGGAGCCGCCGCATTGGCCACGCGCAGCGATATGCCGGCCTTGAGATACCCCACCCGGCCCGAGGTGCCGAAGCTCACGGTGAAGCCGGGTTTCAGTTCGATGTACTGGAAGGGATGCGCGGGGGCCTCTTCCTTGCTCGGACTGGAGGCATGCCCGAGGCCGGGCAGGCAGACGAGCAACAACACGGCCAGAAGGCGGGAGAGGTACATCTTCGGGTCCACCGGAGGGCTGATCGGGGTCGCCCGAAGAATACACGAACCGGTGCGCGTTGACCGGCCCCGGCGCATCGCATAGCGTGCCCTTCCCCGCCTCGAGTGATCGCCGATGAGCCTCAGCATTCCCGCGCCGCGGATCGTGTTTCTCCTCCTGTTCCTCTTCACTGCAGGGCTGATGGCCTTCGGCTATTACCTGCAGTATGTGGTGGGGCTCGAACCCTGCCCGCTCTGCATGACGCAGCGCGTCTTCATCGTGGCCGCCGGGTTGATGTGCCTGTTCGCGGCCGTGTTGGGTTCGCGCCCGGGGATACGGCGCTCGGCCGGTATGCTGGTGCCGCTGCTCTGCCTTGCCGGCAGCGGTTTCGCGGGCAGGCATCTGTGGCTGCAGAGTCTGCCCGCGGATCAGGTTCCCGCCTGCGGCCCCAGCGTCGATTATCTGCTCGACAATTTTCCGCTTTTGGAGGCGCTCGAGATCCTGCTCCGCGGCAACGGCAACTGCGCCGAGGTCGACTGGTCGTTGTTGGGGCTCTCGATCCCCGGCTGGACACTGCTCGCGTTCATCGGCATCGGTGTCATCGCCGGCTGGAACGGCTGGCGCAGATTTGCGTGAAATTTGCCGTCGCCCCGCTGACCGGGCGGCGATACGGGGCACGGCTGCTACCTTGGGGTGAAGGATCACGCCACGGTAAGGATGTCGCCATGAGCCGCAGTGCCCCAGACCGCATGCCCACGACAGCACAGGACACGCAGGCACAGGGCGTGCTCGGGCGCTGGCTCCGCGAGCGCGAAGATCTGACGACCCGCCTCTGCGCCCTTGCCACTACGCTCGCCCCCCATGCCCCCCGGAAACCCCAGCCCGAACTCGACTGCTTCTGCGAAGTGCTGGTCGACTACGTCTCGGCGGGGCACTTCGAGGTGTACCGCACGCTGCTCGAACAGCACGACCGCCTCGGCACCGCTGCCGAGGCGCTCGAACTCTACGACCTGATCCTGCCCTCCACCGAGGCCGCTCTGGATTTCAACGACCGGTACTTCCGCGGTGGCAAGGGTGTCGCGCTCGCGCGGGATCTCTCCGCCCTCAGCCGATTGCTGGCCTCGCGCTTCGACTGCGAGGACGCCCTGATACGCAGCCTCGGGGCCGCAGTACGTCCATACGGCTGAGACCGCGATAAACCAGCATGTACCCTAGCTCCCCACCCCCTCCCCGTGGGAGCGCGCCATGCGCACGACCGGGTCTGGCTGAATCCGCACGGCTTGTGTCGCGGGCATGGCCCGCTCCCACGTGTTCGAATACCCGCGGCGCTATCTCTGCTCCCCGTGGGAGCGCGCCATGCGCGCGACTCCGCCTGACCGGGCCCGCACGGATTCTGTCGCGGGCATGGCCCGCTCCTGCGGGGCTGTCGGAGTGTGCGCGTGCGTAACGGACTGCTGGTGCTGCTCGCACTCGCGGCGTTTGCCTGCAGCAGCGGCGAGCCACCCGCAAGCAGCCTCGCGGTAGCACCGCGCGGCCTGCACGCAGCAGCCTTCCCGCGTGATGGCAGCCTCACCGTGGTGGCCTCGCTCACACAGGGTGCGAGCCTCTGGGACCTGGGCACGCAGCAGCGCCGCTTCGACTGGAACCACCGCAAGGATGGCCGCTCCGCCATCACCGCCGTGGCCTTCTCGCCCGAGGGCAATGTCGCCATCACCGCCGAGGGGAACACGCTGGCGCTCTGGGATGCGCACAAGGGCGAAGCGCTTCGTTACTTCAGCGCGCCCTCAGAGGTACTTTCGGTGGCACTGACGGGTGGCGGCACGCTCGCGCTCCTCGGCCTTCAGGATGGCACCGTGCTCCTGATGGACGCGCAGGCGGGCGGTGTGAAGCGCCGCTTAACGCATGAGGCCGAAGTCCTGGCCGTGGCCATCGACCCGGACGGCAGACGCGCCCTCAGCGGTTCGGCCGATGGCAGCGCCCGGCTTTGGGATACGCAGACGGCGCAGGCTCTGCAGCGCTGGGAGCACGGCGCGCCGGTCGAGTTGGTCGCGCTTTCCGACGATGCCACCAAGGCCTTCAGTGCAGCCCAAGGCGCGGGAGCCACCGTGCGCGACACAGACAGTGGTCAGATTCTTGGCGAGCCCGGCTCCCCCGCGGCATGGCGCGCACGGAGTGGCAGCTTCACCGCGGCAGCCTTCTCGGCAGACGGTTCGGTACTGGCTCTGGGAACGGTAGGCGGACGGGTATTGCTGTGGGACACAGCCTCCGCACGCGAGCGGGAGACCTGGAAGCTGCCCCGCGGCGGCGTGGCGCGCGCCGCGGGGAGCCGGGTGATCGCCTTCGGCTTCTCTGCAGCAGGGCTGCAGGCTGCCTCAGGCGATGGCGTCATTCACCTGCTGCGGCGGCCTTCGGCTCGATAGACAGCAGTTCCACCTCGAAGACCAGCGCGGCGTTCGGGCCGATCTTGTCACCCGCACCACCCGCGCCGTAGCCGAGGTCGGAGGGGATGAAGATCTTCCACTTGGAGCCCGCGGGCATCAGTTGCAGCGCCTCGGTCCAGCCGGGGATCACCGCGTTGACAGGGAAGGTGACCGGCTCGCCGCGCGCGTAGGAGCTGTCGAACTCCGTGCCGTCGAGCAGGGTGCCGCGGTAGTGCACCTTGACGGTGTCTTCCTTGCCCGGCTTCTTGCCATCGGCCGCGGTGAGGATCTGGTACTGCAGGCCCGTCGACGTGGTGGTAACGCCTTCAGCCGTGCCGTTCTTGGCGAAGAAGGCCTTGGCTTCCTCGACATTGCGCGTAGCGGAGGCTTCCTGCTCGGCCTGTGCGCTGGCCTGCAAGGTCTGCTGGAGCTGCTGCAGCGTCTCGGCGATTTTCGCGTCGTCCATCTTCAGCGTGCCGTTGGTGAAGGCGTCCCGCAGGCCATTGATGACAGCGTCCACATCGACCGGGAATTTCTGCTCGCGGAAGGTGCGGCCGACGTTCGCGCCAAGGGCATAGCCCATGCGCTGCGCGTCGTTCTGGAAGGCATCGGCAGCGGCGGGCGCTTCGGCAGCAGCGGCGGGCGCCGCGGCAGCGGCATCGGTGGATGCGGGCTGTTTGTCGCAGCCCGCGAGCAGCAGGGCGGCAGCGATCAACGACACGGAAAGCCGGGCGGAACGGATCATCGGGAATTCCTTGAGGGGGGGTGTTCGGGCGCGCCCGATCATACACGACGCCCTCTGCAGCCGTGCAACTCAGAGCGGGAAAACGGCCTCTGCGAGCGAGGCGGCAGCAGGACCCTGCCATTGCGCATGCGGATCGAGCCACTGCAGATACGCGAGCAGCAGGCGCTGCGCCGTGCTGCGTGGTGCAACAACGCAGGCGGCATGCGCAGCGACCGGCGCCACACGCAGGCACTGCAGGCGCTCGGCAGCAAGTTCAGACTGCGACACGCGCTTCGCTGCCGTGCGCAGCGCCTCACTGCCGAGCGCATCAGCCGAAGCCGAGAGAACTCTGCGCGCGCGTCGCAGCGGGGCCACCAGATGCTGCTCGAGCGGCGCCATCGCTGCGGCCACGTCGGCAGGATCACCGGGCTCCTGGCCTGCAGTGGCGCAGTGGCAGAGGTGGAGCATCAGCATCACGTTCGCGCCGTGGCAGTCCTGCAACTCAAGGCAGAGCGGCGCGACACCCGGGCGCGCATACGCGGCCAGCGCGAAATCCCAGAGAGCCGTTGCAGCGGTTGCGTCGTACATGCGGCGCACTATAGCCGGGAGGGCCCGGCTTGCAGTTCACGCGTGAGCCGGTGCTATCATGCGGCGGCATTCGCGCTTTCCCCTCGCCAAACCCATACCGGAGACTCCATGAGCGAGCACATCGTGCACGTCAGCGACGCCAGTTTCGAGGCCGAAGTCCTCAAGTCACCCCTGCCCGTCCTCGTGGATTTCTGGGCAGAGTGGTGCGGCCCCTGCAAAGCCATTGCACCCGTGGTCGACGAGATCGCCCGTCAATACGAGGGCAAGCTGAAGGTCTGCAAGATGGATGTGGACGCGAACGGCGAAACGCCCGCGCGCTACAGCATCCGCGGCATTCCCACGCTGATGATCTTCTCCGGCGGCAACGCCGAAGCCACCAAGGTAGGCGCCGTGAGCAAGACGCAACTCGCGGCATTCATCGACAGCAACATCGCCTGATCCGCAACGCGCGGCAACCCCGGGCGGCGGGTGGACGCCCCCGGGGTCGCGTGCTAGAGTCCGGCCCGTCTGACGCCTGCGATCCGCTTTCCAGTCCTGATCCGGCAGCTCTCTCACGTTCCACGGGCCCCGCCTTCCGGCTCAACGCCCGCCCCGACGAGATCCTGCTCACACACATCGCAGCGTCCCTGTCCGTCTTTCCCGTTCCCCGTCCGACCACATCCTCCTCACACATCTACACCAACGCCGACACACCATGACCACAACGACCGACAACACTCCCAGCACGATGAGCCTCACCGAGCTCAAGGAAAAACCCATCAACGAGCTCGTCGAAATGGCCGAGGCCATGGGCATCGAGAACGTCGCGCGCTCGCGCAAGCAGGACATCATCTTCGCGTTGCTGAAGCGCCACGCGAAAGGCGGGGAGGACATCTCGGGCGACGGCGTGCTGGAAATACTCTCGGACGGTTTCGGCTTCCTGCGCTCCGCAGACAGCAGCTACCTCGCGGGCCCTGACGACATCTACGTCTCGCCCAGCCAGATCCGCCGCTTCAACCTGCGTACCGGTGACACCATCTCGGGCAAGATCCGCCCGCCGAAGGACGGCGAGCGCTACTTCGCGCTGCTCAAGGTGAGCGACATCAACCTCTCGGGCCCGGACACCACGCGCCAGAAGGCTCTCTTCGAGAACCTCACGCCGCTCTTCCCGCAGGAGCGCCTGAAACTCGAGCGCGGTGATGGCAGCAGCCAGGATCTCTCGGGCCGGATCATGGATCTGGTGGCCCCCATCGGCAAAGGCCAGCGCGGACTGATCGTCTCGCCGCCCAAGGCCGGCAAAACGCTGATCCTGCAGAACATCGCGCAGTCGATCGTGCGCAACAACCCCGAGTGTTACCTGATCGTGCTGCTGATCGACGAGCGGCCCGAGGAAGTCACCGACATGGAGCGCTCGGTGCGCGCCGAGGTGGTGGCCAGCACCTTCGACGAGCCGCCGGCGCGGCACGTGCAGGTCGCCGAGATGGTGATCGAGAAGGCGAAGCGCCTGGTCGAGCACCAGAAAGACGTCGTGATCCTGCTCGACTCCATCACGCGTCTGGCGCGCGCCTTCAACACCATCGTGCCCTCATCCGGCAAGGTGCTCACGGGCGGCGTGGACGCACATGCACTCGAGCGGCCCAAGCGTTTCTTCGGCACGGCACGGAACATCGAGGAAGGCGGCAGCCTCACGATCATCGCCACCGCGCTGGTCGACACCGGCTCCAAGATGGACGAGGTGATCTACGAGGAGTTCAAGGGCACCGGCAACATGGAGCTCCACCTCGACCGCCGCATCGCCGAGAAGCGCGTGTTCCCCGCCATCAACATCCGCCGCTCCGGCACGCGCCGCGAGGAACTGCTCACGAGCGACGACGAGCTGAACCGGATGTGGATCCTGCGCAAGCTCCTGCACTCGATGGAAGACATCGACGCCACCGAATTCCTCGTCGACAAACTCAAAGACACGAAGACCAACGACGAGTTCTTCGCCTCCATGAAGCGCAAGTGAGCGGTCGCGCCCCGTGGAGTACCGCGATCTGCGCGAGTTCATCCGTGCGCTGGAAGCTGCCGGAGAGCTGAAACGCATCGACACGCCGGTAGACCCGCGTTTCGAGGTCACCGAGATCTGCGACCGGACGCTCCGCGCGGGCGGCCCCGCGCTGCTCTTCACGAAGCCCCGCGGCTCGCAGGTGCCGCTGCTCGCCAATCTCTTCGGCACCGAAAAGCGCGTGGCGCTCGGCATGGGCCGCGGCTCCACCGCGGAATTGCGCGAGGTGGGCGAGTTGCTCGCCTTCCTGCGCCAGCCCGATCCGCCCAAGGGCATGCGCGATGCCTGGGACAAGCTCCCGATCTTCAAGCAGGTGCTCACCATGGCACCGAAGGTGATCGGACGCGGCGAGTGTCAGCAGAACGTTCTCGAGAAAGACGACGTAGACCTCGGCATGCTGCCGGTGCAGACCTGCTGGCCGGGCGATGCGGGCCCCTTGGTGACCTGGCCTCTGGTGATCACGCGCGGGCCGCACAAGGAACGCCAGAACCTCGGGATCTACCGCATGCAGGTGATCGGCAAGAACCGCCTGATCATGCGCTGGCTGGCGCACCGCGGCGGCGCGCTGGATTTCCGGGAGTGGCAGCAAGCCCACCCCGGCAAACCTTTCCCGGTGGCCGTGGCGCTGGGCGCGGACCCCGCCACAACGCTGGGCGCGGTGACGCCGGTGCCCGACACGCTGTCCGAATACGGCTTCGCAGGATTGCTGCGCGGCAGTCGCACATTACTGGTGGAATCTTCCGTCGGACGGCTGCAGGTGCCCGCAACGGCCGAAATCATCCTCGAGGGCCACATCCACCCGGATGACATGGCGGATGAGGGTCCCTTCGGCGATCACACGGGTTACTACAACGAGGTCGAGCGCTTCCCCGTATTCACGGTGGAGCGCATGTGCTTCCGCGACAACCCGATCTACCACAGCACCTACACCGGGCGCCCGCCGGACGAGCCCGCCGTGCTGGGTGCGGCGCTGAACGAGGTCTTCGTGCCGCTGTTGCAGCGTCAATTTCCGGAGATCGTCGATTTCTACCTTCCGCCCGAGGGCTGCTCCTACCGCCTCGCGGTGATCACCATGAAAAAGCAGTACCCCGGTCACGCCAAGCGCGTGATGATGGGTGCGTGGTCGTTCCTGCGGCAGTTCATGTACACCAAGTTCCTGATCGTCACGGACGACGACATCAACGCGCGCGACTGGAAAGACGTGATCTGGGCCATGACCACGCGCATGGACCCGGCGCGTGACACGCTCGTGCTCGAGAACACGCCGATCGACTACCTCGATTTCGCCTCGCCCGTCTCGGGCCTCGGCGGCAAGATCGGCATG
>CAIXOY010000109.1 GCA_903921135.1 uncultured Gammaproteobacteria bacterium | reverse complement strand
TGGGCAGCGCGATAATCACGGTTTTTGTGCTGCGTCATCTCCTCGGAGGTGGCGCATGAATCTCGCGGCACTGGTGGTGGGTGTGCTCTTCGGGCTGGGGCTCGCGATCTCGGGGATGCTGAATCCGGCCAAGGTCTTCGGTTTTCTGGATATCGCCGGGGCCTGGGATCCCACGCTTGCCGTAGTGATGGCCGCTGGGCTGGGCGTGAACGCGCTGGCCTACAGGCT
This sequence comes from uncultured Gammaproteobacteria bacterium, assembly GCA_903921135.1. Taxonomy (GTDB): domain Bacteria; phylum Pseudomonadota; class Gammaproteobacteria; order Pseudomonadales; family UBA5518; genus UBA5518. Next base: position 8,313 of record CAIXOY010000109.1, on the reverse strand, counting down.
GACGATGCGCCGCGCCACGCCCGTGCTGGCGCCGGCGTTCCAGGTGCCCACGCGCAAAGACATCGACGCGCGCCTCGTCGTGGGCTCTGCCATCTTCGGTGTGGGTTGGGGCATCGCGGGCATCTGCCCGGGGCCTGCGCTCGCCTCGCTCGGTGCGGGGCAGTGGGGCGGTGCGGGGTTCTATGAGCCGGGGATACTTGTGTTCGTGGCTGCCATGCTGGCAGGCATGGGTCTGTTCACTCTGGTCGACAAAATGCTCGGCGCGGCCGGCCGCTGATCAACGGTTGCGCCGCACCGCGCCCATCGGAATCTCGGGCAGCAGCAGGCCCGGTTGCTGCAACAGTTGCGGGTCTTCCAGGCAGGCGCGCGCAAAGTCCAGCGCATCCGCTCCCCAGAACACCTGCCCGTCTATCAGCAGCGTGGGTACGCCGAATACCCCGTGCGCGACGGCGTTGTCGGTTTCGGCGCGCAGTTTCTCTTTGACCGAAGGATTGCCGAGGGTCTCGGGGTCCACGCCGAGTTCGCGTGCGAGCGCGTGCGCCCGCAGCGGGTCTCCCGCTTCCGCGCCGGTGGTCCAGATCTCCTCGAAAATCCGGCGTACGGCGGTTTCATCACCCGCCGTCACGGTCGCCAGCCGCAGCCACGGCAGCGGGTTGAACGGATGCGAGGCAGGGCAGGAGAAGGGAATCCCCTTCTGCATCGCCTGCCACGCGCAGAAGCGATAGGTCCATGCACGCTTCGGCACGATCTCGGCCGGGCCCACGTTGTCCCAATGTGCGAGCAGGCCTGCGAACAGCACCGGCCGCAGGCGCACCCGCGCAAGCGGCGCGAGCGTGTGCAACTCGGTGAAAGCAAGGTAGGCATAGGGCGAAATCGGGTCGAAGTACCAGTCGATCTCGCGCATCGTGTTGCTCCCTGTGCCTGGAACCGTTCAGAGCGTGCGGAGCGTGGCCCCTGCCACTTGCGATTCCTTCGCCAGCGCCTCTGCGCCCGGCGCGCTGGTGATCACCGCCACGCTGGCGCGTGAGGGGTCGAGGTAACTCGCGCCCACCCGCTTCAGGTCTTCCAGCGTCACGGCCAGGATCTGCTCGCGGAAGGCGCGGCGCTGCGCGGCATCGCGCCCGAAGATTGCCTCGTGGAAGTGCTTCTTCGCTTCGCCCGCGGGTGAGCCCGGCTTGTCGATCGAGCTGATCACCCCGAGGATCGCTTCTTCCAGCGGCTGGTAGGCATGCGGTGTGGATTGCAGCCAGTCGAGCGATGCATCGAAGTCGGCCAGCGTGGCGGCGGTGCGCGGATCCCGGTAGGAGTAGAACCTGAAGCAGGCCGCTGCGGAATCCTGCGAGGCCCCGCCACCGTAGGCGCCGCCCTGCTCGCGGATCGCGCGGTGCAGGAAGCCGTTGCGCAGGAAGCCGCCCAGTACCGTGAGCGCGGCGGCGTCTTTATGGCCGACGGGTGCGGTGGCGTAGGCCTTGGCGCAGAAGTTCACCTGGGTGCTGGTCTGCCAGATCTCGCGCACGGCACTGCGCACGCCGGGCAGCGCGAGGCGAGCTTCCGGCCCTTGCGCAGGCGCTGCGGCCCAGCAGGCGTCGAGCAGTGCGGCGCAGTTTTCCATGTGCGCCTCGTCGGTCACGAGCAGCAGTTGGCGCGTGGAGCCAAGTACCGCGGAGTGCAGCGCCTCGAGGCGCCCGGCGAACTGCGCGAGCGCGGTGTCGTCTGCGAGTGCTTTCTCGAGTGCGCGGGTGCGGCGGATGCCTTCCAGCCCCGAGAGCTCGTGTTGTACGCGGGCCGAGGGGCTCATGCCTGCCGAGGCGGCCGTCATGGCGAGCGAGTGGCCGCTGCCGGTCACGGACTGGTCGCGACGTGCGCGCATCTGGCTCACGAGTTCGCGCATGCGCTGGTGCTCGTCGAAGCGCGGCTCGGCGAAGGTTTCACGCAGCAGCTGGAACATGGCCTCGGCGTTGCGGCCGAGGGCTTTGGAGGAGACGACCAGCACGCCCTGCGTGTCCTGCTCGTCGTGCACGCCGCCGCGCATCGAGTTGAAGGCGTTGACACCACCGCTCACGGCGGCAGCGAGGGACTGGGTGTCGAGGTAGCTGCGCCCGGCGCTGCCTACTTCGGTGAGGAAATTGCCGTAGTAGGGCAACAGATCAAGGAGTTCTTCAGGCAGCGCCGGCAGCGTGGCCACCAGTTGCTGGTACACGATGCCGTTGGTGCCGCGCGTGTAGGTGGTGAGCGGCAGTCCGGCGGCACTGCGTGCGATGCAGGGGATGTCGGGCACGCCGGCCGGCACGTCGGCAATGGTGACCCGCGGCAGGCAGCTGTCGTCCGGGGTGCTGTTCTGGCGCTCGGCGAGCGTGGCAGCGGTCTGGATGATGCGGCTGCAGTCGTCCTCGCCAAGCGTGGCGCGGATGGCGTCCAACTGCCGGCGCTCGGCGTTACGGCGGCGCTCTGCGAGCCCGGCGTCGGGGTTCATCACGAGCCGCACCCGGTGCGGGTTGTCGAGCAGACGTTCGCGCACCAGACGACGGATGTAGTCCGGGTCTTCGATCTGCTGGTGGAGTTTTTCCAGGACGGGCTCGAGATCGAGCACAGCCACCGGATCGCCGCGGTGGATCGCGCCGGTGAGCGCCATCAGCCCGAGTTGCAGGCCGAAGGGGTAGCCGTCGCCGCTGATCTCTCTCTGGTGCAGTTCCAGTTGGTGCAGCACGGCGCGTACCTGCTCGACGGGGATGCCGTCGGTGGCAACGCGCTCGAGCGTGTCGAGCACGAGGCGCTCCACGGCTTTGGCCTCTTCCGGGTCGCTGCCTTCCAGACCGCAGCTGAAGACGATCTCGCGCTGCGAATCCTCGATGCCGCAGAGCGGCGAGGGCGAGGCGCCGAGATCCGTGGTCTCCAGTGCCAATTGCAGGGGAGAGGCGCTGTTGTCGAGCAGCACGCCGTTCAGCAGATGCGCTTCCAGCAGTTCTTCCAGCGACGTTGACTTGCCGAGCAGCCAGCCGATCACGATGTGGCTGCGCGATTCCGGCGTTTCCTCTTCTTCCCAGGCGTAGGCCTCTTCGACGGCGATGGGTGCGCAGTAGCGTTTTTCGTCAGGCACGGCGACGTGGATGTCGAGCCGCTCGAAGCGCGTGAGCGCGCGCTCCTCGAAGCGGGCGTGGAGCTCAGATACCGGGATGTCTCCGTAGCTCATGAACACCGCGTTGCTGGGGTGGTAATGGCTGCGGTAGAAATCGACCAGGCCCTCGTAGCTCAGGTCCGGGATGTGCTCCGGGTCACCGCCGCTGTTGTAGTGGTAGGTGGTGCTGGGGAAGAGGTACTTGGTCAGCGTCTGCCAGAGCAGGCTCGAGATGCCGCTCATCGCGCCTTTCATCTCGTTGTAGACCACGCCTTTGAATTCGAGCGGGCTGGCGGCGTCCTTCGGATCTGCGAACTCGAGGCGATGGCCTTCCTGCGCGAAGTCCATCGGGTCGAGCCGCGCGAAGAACACCGAGTCGAGGTACACATCGAGCAGGTTGAAGAAATCCTTGCGGTTCTGGCTCGCGAAGGGATAGGCCGTCCAGTCGCTGCTGGTGAAGGCGTTCATGAAGGTGTTCAGCGAACGGCGCGTCATCATGAAAAAGGGGTCGCGCACGGGGTAGCGTTCGCTGCCGCAGAGCGCGGTGTGCTCGAGGATGTGTGCCACGCCCGTCGAATCCTGCGGCACGGTGCGCAGCGCGACGAGGAAGACGTTCTCGGGGTTGTCGGCGGCGATGTGCAGGTGCTGCGCCCCGGTGACGCGGTGACGGTACTCCTCGACCACCACGTTCAGTGCCGGCACCGGCGTGCTGCGCAGCCATTCGAAGGCGGGGTGTACGTTGGCGGGGCAGGCAGGCGGGGTGGCGCGGGCAATGCTGTTCATGCGCGGTGTACGGCTCCGTGTTCGAGGGGGCGGGCCAGGACTTGGCCCATGAGCCCGGATTCTATCCGCGGCCGCTGCGGGCCGGTATGGCTGCTTACGTCACTTCGGCGCGTCCGGACGCATCGACACGGCCGGTAACGCGAGACGCAGCGCAAACATCCAGGGCCAGTTCTTGCCGCTCACCCAGAGCAGGCGTTGCGAAGGCTGCCATGCGATGCCGTTCAGCACGTCGGCGCGGCGTTTCTCGGCGGGGCTGAGCAGACCGGAGAGCTCCAGTTGTGCGATGACCTTGCCATCGGCAGGGTCTATGACAACAACCTTATCGGTGAGCCACACGTTCGCGAAGAGGCGCCCCTCCACCCACTCCAGTTCGTTCAGCATCCGCAGCGGCCTGCCTGAGGCACGTACGGTGAGGCTGCGTCGTACCGCGAAATCCCCCGCGTCGCGCCAGAGAAGCCGCTCGCTGCCGTCGCTGTGGATGAACTGCGTGCCGTCCCAGGTGAGCCCCCAGCCTTCGCCCTCGTAGTGCAAGCGCGTGATCGGGCGCAGATCCGGCAGCGAGTACACCTGTGCCACGTTCTCTCGCCAGGTGAGCACTGTCACGCGCTCATCGTGCACCGCCAGGCCCTCTGCGAACCACAGCGCGGGCATGCGCTGCTGCACCTTCGGGGCGGGGCTCTCGGTACTGCGGAGCAGCACCCGTGACTCACGGTAGTTGCCGCCGCTCTCGACCAGCGAGTCGCCGTGGAAAGCCATGCCCTGCGTGAACAGGTAACGGTCGTGCGCGCGCTTGGCCACGATCGTGAAGCGCAGGGCGGGAATGCCGGCCAGAGGTTCCGTGCTGTTTGCTTGCGCGCTCGTGCAGGCGAACAGGCCGAGCAGCAGTGCCAGTGCAGTCACGGCCGGGATGTTCATCCGATGCTTCCCTTGATGATGCCGCGTACCAGAAAGCGCGCGGGCGAGAGCGCACGCGCCACCGCGGCGCTGACGGGCAAGGGCTCGCCCGAGAGTTCCGCCGCCACCAGTTCGGCGCAGAGCGGCGCGCTGCAGAGCCCGCGCGAGCCGTGCGCGATGCTGAGCGCGAGCCCGGGCAGATAGCAACCCGGAAGCGGGATCGCGCGGCGGGCGTTGTCCCGCAGCCCTGCAAAGCGAGCACGGAACGCCGCGTTGTCGGGCACGCGGCCGGCGAGTGGCAGGCGGTCCGGGCTCGCGCAGCGCTCGCCCACGCGTGAGCCCAATGTGCTTTCGTCCACCGACGATGGATGGAACGCAGGCATCAGTGCAGCAACGCGGGCGAGGTTCTGCCGTTGCTCCCCGGTCGTGGCCGGCCCGTCTGCCGGCCCGCGCTGGAAACTCGCGCCGCAGCAGGCGATGCCGTTCACGGGTGGTGCCACGTAGCCGTCTCCGCAGAGGACCGTGCGCGCTCGCGCGGGCAAGGCCGCCTCGGGCAGCAGCGTGATCTGGCCGCGAATGCCGTGCAGGGCCGCCACGGCTTCGGGCAAGAGCTGTGTGGCGGCCAAGGCGTTGGCCAGCACGACCACCCCGGCATGGAAGCTGCGCCCGTCGACGCAGCCAACGGTCCACCCGCTGCCCTCACGCGTCAGCGTTTGCGCGCGGGCCCCGGTCTGCAGGTGTATGGCCGGGTGCGAAAGCGCCTGTGCACAGGCCCGGCGCGGATCGATCCAGCCGGAGGCGGGCAGGAAGATCGCGGGTGCGGGCAGTGCTACGCCCGCCAGTTCGGAGGCCTCGTCGCGCGTCAGGAAGCGCGCGAGTGTTGGCAGCGCGGCGTAGCGCTGCTGCAGTTTCGCGAAGGCTTCCTCCTCACCGGGTTCGCACAACTGCAGCGTGCCGCAGCGTCCGATCGCGTCCGTATCGTCGGCCAGCAGCGCGTGATGGAAGCGCGTGGCGTGCAGGTACGCTGCGAGCGTGAACTCGCCCTGCGCCGAATGCGCGAGTTGCAGTTGCGTGAACAGGATCCCTTGCGGGTTGCCCGACGCACCCATGGCGGGCGCCCCGGAGGCCTCGAGCAGCTGCACCTCCCAGCCGCGGGCGGCGAGGGCGCGTGCCGCGCAACTGCCGGCGATGCCCGCGCCGATCACCAGTGCCTCCCGGCGCTGCGGTGGCCTGAGTTCGGCGCGGTGCCATGGCGTGCCCGTTGCTGCGATCGTTGCCGGTGACGCCGCCTCGCGCTCGGCCACGATCATCTCGCGCTTGCGCCCGTAGCCACCGACCTTGCGCACGCTGAAGCCCGCGCCTGCGAGGCCTTCGCGCACGGCGGCGGCTGCGGTGAAGGTGGCGAGCGTGCCGCCGGGCCGCGTGAGCGCGGCGATGCCCTTCAGCACCTCGTCGCGCCACATGGCAGGGTTGCGCGATGGCGCGAAGCCGTCGAGGAACCACGCATCCACGGGTGCGTCCGCGGTGTCGGCGAAGTCCGCCAGCGCCGAGCCGGCTTCCCCCACCCAGAGCTGCAACGTGACGCGCCCGTCGCCGAGTGTGATGTGATGCAGGCCGTCCAGGGCGGGCGGCCAGGCAGCGAGCAGTTCTACAGATTCGGCCGCGAGTTCGGGCCATGCCCCCAGCGCCCGCGACAGTGCCGCGGCATCCAGTGGATGGGATTCGAGACTGCGGAACAGCAGCCTTGCGCGGGGCGGAGCGCAGCGCTGCCACAGCTGCCAGGCGAGCAGGAAATTCAGCCCCGTGCCGAAGCCCGTCTCGCCTATGACGAACAGGGTGGAGGGGTGGTCATGCAGCGCGGCCCAGCGCTCGGCAAGTGCGTTCTGTTCCAGAAAAACATGAGCGGACTCGGCGAGCCCCTCGCCGCGTGTGTAGTAGACGTCACCGTGTTCCGGCGAGTACGGTGTGCCGTCATCGAGCCACTCGGGCTCGTAGCCCCCGCGCAGTGCGCCTGATTCGGCCGAGGGGGGTTGCGGGGGCTGGGTGCTCATGGCGGGATTCTAGCAACGCAATCGTCACGCCGATGCCCATGTCAGCAGACACGCTGTTCTATCTCGTCGTCACGGGCCTGAGCCTTGCGGGCAGCCTGTACGGCGCGGCACATGCGCTGCTGAACAGCAGGGATCCGCGCAGTGCCGCGGCCTGGGTGGCGATCTGCGTGTTCCTGCCGATCGCGGGCCTCTTGCTGTATCTCGCTTTCGGCAAGAACCGCATCCGCACGCGTGCGAAGCGGCTTCACAGCCCCTCGGATTCCGTGATCGCAGGCGAGCGTCTGGCGATGGAAAGCGCCGATGCCGAGCACCTGATCGCGCCCGAGTACCGCAACCTTGCCTACCTGGGGCGCGCGACCAGCGGCAACCCGCTGCTTGCCGGCAATACCGTGGGGCCGCTGCTGAACGGCGACGAGGCCTATCCCGCGATGCTCGAGGCGATTCGCGGTGCGCGGCGTTTCGTTCACCTTGCGAGCTACATCTTCGATGCGCGCGGCATTGGTGCAGAGTTCGTGCAGGCCTTGGCTGATGCGCGCGCACGCGGCGTGGAAGTGCGGGTGATGCTCGATGCCTTCGGTGAGCTCTACGGGCTGCCGCGCGCGGGCGCTGCACTCGAGGAGGCCGGCGTGGAGTTTCTGCGCTTCCTGCCCTTGCGGCTCTTTCCGCCCACGCTTGGGTTCAATCTGCGCAATCACCGCAAGATTCTCGTCATAGACGGGCATCTGGCCTTCACGGGTGGCATGAACATCCGCAGCAAGCACCTCTCGCGCCCCGACGGGCGCCCGCCCAAGGTGCTCGATGTGCATTTCCGGGTGCAGGGGCCGGTGGTGGCGCAGATAGATGCGGTGTTCCGCGCGGACTGGGCCTTCTCGGGCGGTGCCGTGCCCGCGGCGCTCTTGGTGCAGCCCGCGCCTGCAGGCGATGCCGAGTGCCGCGTGATCGTCGATGGCCCGAACGAGGATCTCGACAAGCTGCTGTGGGTGCTGGTGGGCGCGATCTCGCTTGCGCGGAGCAGCATCAAGATCATGACGCCGTATTTCCTGCCGCCGCGCGAACTCACGGTGGCGTTGCAGACGGCTGCTCTGCGGGGGGTGGAGGTGACGGTGATCCTGCCGGCCACCAACAACTTCGCCTTCATGAACTGGGCCGCCACGCATGCGTTGGGCGATTTGCTCGAAGCCGGCGTGCGGGTGGCGTTTTTCCAGGGGCCCTTCGTGCACACGAAGTTTTTCCTGGTCGACGACTACTACGCCCACGCGGGTTCCTCAAACCTCGACCCGCGGAGCCTGCGGCTCAATTTCGAGATGGCGGTGGAACTCTACGACCAGGATGTAGGGCAGCGCCTTGCGGCGCATTTCACCGCGAGCCTGGCGCGCTCGCGGCCCTATACCCACGCCGACTGGCGGCGTCGCCGGCTGCCCGCACGGCTGCGGGATGCGGCGTTCTGGGTGTTCTCGCCCTATCTTTGAG
>CAIXOY010000108.1 GCA_903921135.1 uncultured Gammaproteobacteria bacterium | reverse complement strand
TGCCACCCCGATCAATGCTGCGATGCAGAGCAGTTGCAGCAGCCGCGCGCGTTCCACCGCGACCCCTTCGATGCGCGCGAGATCCTCGTGGACAGCGATCGCCAGCCAGTCGCGCCAGCAGCGTGCTGCCACCAGTGCGACCACCAACCCTACCGAAGAGATGAGCTGCAGTTCCCGCTCGCCCACCGCCAGCAACTCGCCGAAGAGCAGCGCTTCCAGACCACCACCGCGCGGCGCGAGCAGCGACACGGCGATCACACCCACCGCGAGCGAACCGTGTGCGATCACGGCAAGCAGCGTGTCCGATGCCACGCTGGCACGGCGCTCGAGCCATGCGAACACCGCTGCCACGCCGAGGCAAAGCCCGAGCGCCGCAACGGGCGCTGCAATGTTCAAGGCGATGCCAAGTGCCACGCCGAGCAGCGCGGCGTGCGAGAGCGTATCGCCGAAAAACGCCATGCGCCGCCACACCAGAAAACAGCCCAGTGCGCCGGAAAGCCCCGCGACGCCGACACCGGCCGCCGCTGCCCGCCACAGCAGCTCATCCATGGTGATGGTGCTCCCCGATCACATTGCCGTGCATGTCGTGTGCGTGGTCGTGGTGATGGGTGTAGACGGCGATCTGCTCGGCGGCCTGACGCCCGAAGAGCTGCAGATAGGCCGGGTCGTTGCTTACCACTTCGGGCCGACCAGCGCAGCAGACATGACGGTTCAGGCAGAGCACCGTGTCGGTGGAGGCCATCACCACGTGCAGGTCGTGCGAGATCATCAGCACCGCGCAGCGGTGTCGTGTGCGTACCTCGCGGATCAGCGCATAAAGCTCTGCCTGCCCGGCGATGTCCACGCCCTGGACGGGTTCGTCGAGCAGCAGCAACTCGGGATCGCGCAGCAGTGCGCGCGCCAGCAGCAGACGCTGCAGTTCACCGCCGGAGACCGATGCGATCGGTGTCTCCAGCAAGCGCTCAACCCCCACCTCCGATGCCACCTCGTGCACACGTGCCATGTCGCGCTCGGCCACCTGCAGGAAACGACCCGCCGAAAGCGGCAGCGCGGCATCGATCTGCAGCTTCTGCGGCATGTAGCCGACGCGCAGCCCCTCGCGCCGCCAGACACTGCCGGAGGCCGGTTGTGCGAGGCCGATCAGGATCTTCAGCAGAGTGGTCTTGCCCGCGCCGTTCGGGCCGATCAGCGTGAGGATCTCTTCCTCGTGCAGGCGCAGCGAGACGTGTTCAAGAATGGGCTGCGCACCGGCACGATACGAGACATCCCTGGCTTCCAGCAGAAAAGGACGGCTCACGCGTACGCCCGTGACGCGCCCGGGGCGCGCTCCCGTGGCAAGGGATGGATCGTGGTCGCGGGCGATTGACTCATCGGGCTAGAGTATACGGATTGGATCCATGGTTCATCGTCGATGACACACCCGGGCAGTCCCGTCCGCGCCGGTCGCTTGCGTTTGCTCGTATGCGCCCTCGTGAGCTCGCTTTTGCTGGCGGCACAGCCTCGCGCAGATGCGCCGGTGGTGGTCTCCAGCATCCGGCCGCTCGGCCTCATGGTCGAGGCCCTCGCGGGCGAGGCTGTGGAGAGCCGCGTGCTGCTCTCGGCCTCGGCCTCGCCGCACGATTTCATGCTGCGCCCCTCCGAGCGTGCGGCGCTGGCGAGCGCGCAGCTCGTGATCTGGATGGGGCCCGCGCTGGAGCGCCCGCTGGCAGATTTGCTGCAACGCAACGCAGCGCCGTCGCTCGCGCTATTGCCCGAGGCCTCCACCGACCCCCATGTCTGGCTCGACCCGCGCGCCGCGATCGCAATGGCGCAGCGTCTCTCGGCCGCGCTCGTGGAGCGCGGGCTCCTCGCGCAAGACGAGGCTGCAGAACGGCTCGCGGCCTTCGAGGCAAGCCTTCAGGAGCGTGAGACCCTGACCGCGGCCGTGCTGGCACCGCTGCGTACGGTTCCCTTCCTCGCGCTGCATGATGGCTACCGGCCTTTCGTGGCGCGCTACGGTCTGCGGCAGGTGGCGGCACTCCCCGGCGATCACGAGCGCCAGCCCGGCGCCCGTTCGCTGCTCGCTTTGCGCCGCGCCGCCCGCGAGAGCGACGCGCGTTGCCTCTTGCACGAGCCGGGGGACAACCTGTCGCTGGCGAGAGGCCTTGCCGACGACCTCGGCCTGCGAGCGGTCGAGGTTGATCCTCTTGCGCATCATGCCGATACGGGCCCCGAGGCGTTTGATGCTTTTCTCGCGCGCTTCGCGTCCGATGTACAGCGCTGCCTCACGCCCGCCACGCCGATCCCCGGAGACCGTCCATGAGCGCATCCGCTCCCGCCCTGATCCTCGTCGACGGATCCTCTTACCTCTACCGCGCCTTCCACGCGCTGCCGCCGCTCTCCACCTCGAGCGGCCAGCCCACCGGTGCGGTGCGCGGCGTGGTGGCGATGCTTCGCAAGCTCTGCCAGCAGTATCCGGGCACGCCGGTGGTGGTGGTCTTCGACGCCAAGGGCAAGACCTTCCGCGAGGATCTGTTCGAGGGCTACAAGGCGCATCGCCCGCCGATGCCCGAGGACCTGCGCGCGCAAGTCGAGCCCCTGCACGCGCTGGTGCGTGCGCTGGGCCTGCCCCTTCTCTGCGTGCCGGGCGTGGAAGCCGACGACGTGATCGGCACGCTGGCCGTGCAGGCCGCGCGCGAGGGTCGGTCCGTGCTGGTCTCCACCGGCGACAAGGATCTCGCGCAGCTGGTCGATGACCACGTCACGCTGATCAACACCATGAACGACACGCGCCTTGACGCGGCCGGCGTGGTGCAGAAGTTCGGCGTCACGCCGGCACAGATCATCGATCTGCTCGCCTTGATGGGCGACAAGACTGACAACATTCCGGGCGTGCCCGGCGTGGGCGAGAAAACCGCGCTCGCCTTGCTGCAGCGCTTCGGCAGTCTGGAAGGTCTGTATGCCGACCTCGAGTCGGTCTCGGGCATGACGGGGCTGCGCGGTGCGGCCAGCGTGCGCGCCAAGCTCGAGAGCGAGCGCGACAAGGCCTATCTCTCGCGCGAACTGGCGACCATCCGCACCGATGTGCCGCTGGACCCCGCCGAGCACACGCTGCTGCCCGCCGAGCCCGACCGCGCGACGTTGCTCACGCTCTATCGCGAACTCGAGTTCAACAGCTGGCGCGAGGAACTGGAGCGGCAGGGCGGGCCAAGGGAAGCAGCGCACACACCTGCCGAGCCCGCGCCCGAGCAGGCCGTGGCCGGAGACTACGAGCTGGTGCTGGACAGCGCCGCGTTGGCGCGCTGGGTCGAGGCCGCGAGCCAGGCAGCGCTTCTGTCGGTGGACACCGAGACCACCAGCCTCGATTACATGCAGGCACGCCTCGTGGGCGTGTCGCTTGCGGTGGAGCCGGGTCAGGCGGCCTACATTCCCATCGCGCACGACTACCTCGGCGCACCCGAGCAGCTCGGCGAGGCCGAGGTACTGGGCGCGCTCCGCCCGCTGCTCGAATCCCCCGCGTTGCCCAAGGTGGGCCAGAACCTGAAGTACGACCGCAGCGTGCTGCTGAACCATGGCATCGAGCTTCAGGGCATCGTCTTCGACACCATGCTCGAGTCCTATGTGCTCGACTCGGTGGGCTCGCGCCACGACATGGACTCGCTGGCCCAGAAGCACCTCGGCTATCGCACCATTCCCTACGAGGAGGTGGCGGGCAAGGGCGCGAAGCAGATCGGTTTCTCGCAAGTGAAGCTGGAGGACGCCGCCCGTTACGCGGCCGAGGACGCCGACATCACGCTGCGCCTGCACCGCACACTCTGGCCGCAACTCGAGGCCCAGCCGGCGCTGGAGCGGGTGTTCCGCGAGATCGAGATGCCGCTGGTGCCGGTGCTCTCGCGGCTGGAGCGCCAGGGGGCGTTGGTGGATGCCCAACTGCTGGCCAAACAGAGCAAGGAGTTAGGCGAACGCTTGCTCGAAGTGGAAGCAAGCGCTCACCTGCTGGCGGGCGGCCCCTTCAACCTGGGCTCGCCGAAGCAGCTGCAGGAGATCCTCTTCGAGCGCCTCGGACTGCCGCAGATCGGCAAGACGCCTACCGGCCAACCCTCCACCGCCGAGCCGGTGCTGGCGGAGCTCGCGGAGCAGTACGAACTGCCGCGCGTCATCCTCGAATACCGGAGCCTGAGCAAGCTCAAATCCACCTACACCGACCGGCTGCCCGAACAGATCAACCCCTCGACCGGGCGCGTCCACACCTCCTATCAGCAGGCGGTGACGGCCACCGGGCGGCTCTCGTCCACCGACCCCAACCTCCAGAACATCCCCGTGCGCACGCCGGAGGGCCGGCGCATCCGGCAGGCCTTCGTGGCGCCGGCGGGCTGGAGGATCGTGGCGGCGGACTACTCGCAGATCGAGCTGCGGATCATGGCGCACCTCTCGAGTGACGCGGGCCTGATCGATGCCTTCGCCAAGGGCCACGATGTGCATCGTGCGACCGCGGCCGAGGTCTTCGGCGTCGGGCTTGCCGAGGTAAGCGATCTGCAGCGGCGCAGCGCCAAGGCGATCAACTTCGGCCTGATCTACGGCATGTCGGCCTTCGGGCTCGCCAAGCAACTGAGTGTGGGACGCGGCGAGGCGCAGGCCTACATCGACCGTTATTTCACGCGCTACCCGGGCGTGCAGGCCTACATGGAGCGGGTGCGCGCCGAGGCCGGCACGCGGGGCTACGTCGAGACGATTTTCGGGCGGCGCCTGTACCTGCCCGATATCCGCTCGCGGAACCCCTCGGTGCGACAGGCCGCCGAGCGCACCGCCATCAACGCGCCCATGCAGGGCAGCGCGGCGGACATCATCAAGCGCGCGATGATCCGCCTCGACGCCTGGCTGCAAGAGAGCGATGCGCCCGCCCGCATGGTGATGCAGGTCCACGACGAGCTGGTGCTGGAGGTGCGCGAGGACGCGCTGGAGGAGGTGGGCGCCCAGGTGCGCGCGCTGATGTCAGGCGCGGCGCGGCTGCAGACGGAACTGGTGGTGGACGTGGGCACCGGGATGAACTGGGACGAGGCTCACTGAGTCATTCCCAGCCAGCGCGCCAGCACGGCACGCGCTTCATCGACGCCGCGGCCATCGGACGAAGAGAACAGCTGCACCGAGGTCTCGGCCATCGTGGCCAGCTCACGTTGCACCGCGGTCAGCGTGGCCGCAGCCTGCCCGCGCGAGAGTTTGTCGGACTTGGTGAGCAGCACGTGCAGCGGCCGCTTCAGGCTGCTGACCCAGTCGACCAGCATGCGGTCCTGGGGTTTCAGCGGATGTCTGGCGTCCATCAAAAGCACTACGCCTGCCAGCGAGGCGCGCTTCTCGAGGTAGGTCTCGACCAGCTTGCCCCACTCCGCGCGCAGCTCGAGCGGCACCTTGGCGAAGCCATAACCGGGCAAGTCGACCAGCCTGCGCCCCTCGCCCACCGCAAAGAAATTGAGCTGCTGCGTGCGCCCCGGCGTGTGGCTGGTGCGGGCCAGCTTGTTGCGGGCGCAGAGCTTGTTCAGGGCGCTGGACTTGCCCGCGTTGGAGCGCCCCGCGAAGGCGACTTCGAAGCCCTCGTCGGCCGGGCACTGGTTCATGCGGGCAACGCTCAGCATGAACTCGGCCGCCCTCAAGGCATTCAGCGCAGCAGTGGCTGATCCACCGGAAGTCTCCGTTTTCGGATGCATAATCGGTTGCTATACTCCGGGCCCGGCCTCGCGGGGAATCCGCGTCCGGTCAATTGGCGTAAGCCCTGCGCGCACGATCGCGCAAAACCCCTGGAGAGTATTGCATGAACAAGTTCGCACTGGCCGCGCTGATGTTCGTTGCCTCGGCTGCCTCGGTCGATCGCACTCCCGAAGAGCTTTACCCGACCCGCTGCAAGACGTGCCACGAGGCAGGTCTGCTGAATGCCCCCAAAGCGCATGACGCTGCTGCCTGGAAGCCCCGATTCGACGCCAAGGGCATCGATGGTCTGGTGCAGAGCGCCACCAACGGCCTGAACGCCATGCCGCCGCGCGCCATGTGCCCCGATTGCACCCCTGGTGAGTACAAGGCCCTCATCGAGTTCATGATGAAGCCTGCCGGCTGATCGACCCGGCATTTCAAGCCGCCGTTCCCCAAGCCAAGGACCTGATGTGGTGAAGACACGAATCGCTCTGTTCATCGGCGCCTGCCTGCTGGCAGGCCAAGCGGCGGCTGCTACTCCTGCACTGGTTGGCAACCCGCAGGCTGGCCAGGCAAAGACCGTGGTGTGTGGCGCCTGCCACGGTGCCGACGGCAACAGCCTGGCGCCCACATTCCCCAAGTTGGCGGGGCAGCACGAGAAGTACCTGCTGAAGCAGCTCCATGACGTCAAGAGCGGCGCGCGGGTCATTGCCGTCATGGCAGGGCAGCTCGATGCGCTCACTGAACAGGATCTGGCAGATATCGCTGCCTATTTTGCGTCGCAGACCTCCACCCCTGGCTCTGCCAAGGAAGAGCTTGTCGCTCTGGGTGAGTCCATCTACCGCGCTGGTATTCGCGAACGCGGCATTGCCGCTTGTGCGGCCTGTCATTCCCCTTCGGGCAAGGGCAATGGCCCTGCGAAGTTCCCCATGTTGAGCGGGCAGCATGCCGAGTACCTGGCGTCCAGCCTCCGCGCCTGGCGCAGCGAGGAGCGCAAGAATGACGGCGATACCCGCATCATGCGTGATGTCGCTGCCCACCTGACCGACAAGGAACTCGACGCTGTCGCGAGCTACGCCTCCGGTCTGCACTGAGACTGGACCCGCCCCACGCATTCGAGGAGATCTAGCCCATGAATCGTCTGGTCCACGCTTTCCTTCTGATGCTGTGCCTGATGCCCGCCGGGCTGCGCGCAGCCGATGCGCTGTATGTCGAAGGCACCCACTACGAGCGCCTCCCGGAGCCCGTACGAACTGCAGATCCTGCGCGCATCGAAGTGGTGGAGTTGTTCTGGTATGGCTGCTCCCACTGCTTCCAGTTCGAGCCCCTGCTTGCCAAGTGGGAGCCCGCGTTGGCCAAGGATGTCGATTTCCATCGCTCCCCCGCCATGTGGAACAAGCTGATGGCAGTGCACGCTCAGGCGTTCTACGCCGCCGAGGCGCTCGGCGTGCTCGGCAAGCTGAACCAGCCCTTGTTCGAGGCGCTGAACGTGCAGCGCAAGCGGCTTGAGAGCGAGGATGAAATCGCGGAGCTGTTTGCGGCGAATGGCGTTACAGACGCCGATTTCCGCAAGGCGTTCAACTCCTTCGGCGTGCAATCCAAGGTGAAGCAGGCCGACGCACGGCAGCGCAGCTACAAGACCACCGGCACCCCCGAGATGATTGTTAACGGGAAGTTCCGTGTCTCGGCGCGCCTTGCGGGCAGCCCGGAGGCGATGCTCAAAGTTGTCGACTTCCTCATCGCCAAAGAGCGCGCCGGGAAAACCGCCGGCTGATCATTCCTCCGTGGGGTCGCGGGCATGGCCCGCTCCCACGTGACCACCCCCGGATTCGATGGAACGTCGCGGGCATGGCCCGCGACTGCGGCCTCCCTGTGGGAGCGGGCCTTGCCCGCGACAAACCCCCCGATTTC
>CAIXOY010000107.1 GCA_903921135.1 uncultured Gammaproteobacteria bacterium | reverse complement strand
CTGATGCGTGGTGAACTGGCGTCGCCGCCGAAGCTGAAGAACCCGAAGCTGCCCAAGGCGATCAGCGACATCGTGATGAAGGCGATTGCCGCTGACATCCCGTCGCGGTACCAAAGTGCCTCAGCGCTGCTCGAAGCCGTCCTCGCAGCCCGCACGCCGTCCCCGGCATCGCGCCGTCCGTGGCGGCCCACGCCGACGACGACCATCGGCACGGGATCGGAAGAGGTCCAGGAGATCCAGGCCCGCCTGAAGGCCCGCGAAACCGTGCAAGCCAAGTTCTGCTGGAAGTGCGGCAAGGCGCTGGCCGCCCGCGCCGACGCCTGTCCCTTCTGCTCTGAACGGCAATGAAGGATCGGCAGCCCTAAAGGGTTGCCTCCACCGGTATAATTCACCATGGCATTTGCGGGAACGGGCAAGATCTGGATGAACGGGTCGTTGGTGGACTGGCAAGACGCCACGATCCATGTGGCCTCCCACGCGCTCCACTACGGCACCGGCGTCTTCGAGGGCATCCGCGCCTACGATTCCAAGACCGGCACCAACGTCTTCCGCCTTGAGCCGCACATGCGTCGCCTGATGGACTCCTGCCGCGTCTATCGGATGGAACCGCAGTGGTCGCAGGCGGAACTGTCACAGGCAGTGCTCGACACGGTGCACGTCAACGGCTTCAAGAGCTGCTACATCCGTCCCCTGGTCTACCGCGGCTACGACTCGCTCACGCTCGACCCGCGGCCCTGCCCCGTCGACGCGTCGGTGGTGGTGTGGGAGTGGAGCCTGATGATGGGCGCCGAGGCCCTCGAACAGGGCATTGACGTCGGCGTCAGCTCGTGGACGCGCCTGGCACCGAACACGCTGCCGGCACTCGCCAAGGGCACGGCCAACTACGCCAACTCCGCGCTGATCAAGATGCAGGCGCTGATCGACGGCTATACCGACGCGGTGGCGCTCGACGAGAGGGGCCTGCTCAGCGAAGGCAGCGGCCAGAACCTGTTCCTGGTGCGCGACAACGTGATCTACACGCCCTCGCTCGGCTCGTCCGTGCTGCAGGGCATCACGCGCGAGAGTGTCATCACCCTGGCGAGTGACCTGGGCTTCACCGTGCGGGAGACGTCCATCCCGCGCGAGTTCCTGTACCTGGCGGACGAAGCGTTCTTCTGCGGCACGGCCGTCGAGATCACCCCGATCCGATCGTTTGACCGAATCACCGTTGGTAAAGGCACGCGCGGCCCCGTCACCGAGGCGCTCCAGGCGCGCTTCTTCGGTATTCTCCACGGTGACCAGCCCGACACGCACGGCTGGCTGACCCCCACCTCCGCGAACGCGACGGTGGCCCAGTCGGGGAACGCCACGGTCGGGGTACGCTAGAGGAGGGACTCGATGCACGTCAATGACCTGCTGAAGCTCGCTGTCGAGAGAGGCGCCTCCGACTTGCACCTCAAGGTCGGCAGTTACCCGATGGCGCGCGTCCACGGCCACCTGCTGACACTGTCAGAGGAGAAGCAGCTCGATCATGAAGACCTGGTCGAGATGGCCGCATCGATCATGTCGACCGCCCAGCGCCAGAAGTTCAAGGACTCGCAGGAAGTGG
>CAIXOY010000106.1 GCA_903921135.1 uncultured Gammaproteobacteria bacterium | reverse complement strand
GCTGCGGGCGGTTTTCTCGGGCTTGTCGAAGCGATCAGGCAGATCACCGGCCGCGCGTTGGGCCAACAGGTTGCCGGGGCACGCCGCGCGGTGGTGGGTGGCTACGGCATGATCAATTACGACCGCGGACTCTGCGCAGCCGCCGCCGTCCTGGAGGGTGCATGAACCTGCCGCCTTCACGCCGCAGCGATGTGAGCGCAGCACTTGCCACGGTACCTGTCGACGGCGCCCTGCGGCTTCAGTGCTGCGTGCACTGCGCCACGGTGCAGTACCCGCCGCGCGAGCGTTGCGGCCACTGCCTGGCCGACGCGCTCGTCTGGCAAGAGGTTTCGGGAGAGGCAACGCTACTCGCCGTCAGCGCGCTCTCACACAGCCTGGAGCCCTGGTTCGGGGACCGCCTGCCGTGGGCAGTGGGCTCTCTCCGGTTGGACGCCGGGCCCGTGGTGTTCGCGCATCTGGCGGTAGCTGGCGCGCAACCGGGCGCACGTCTTCGCGTAGCGAACGCAAACGATGCCTCGGGTGCCTGGTGCCTGGTGGCATTCGAGGGTGAATCTCCGGATTTCACTGCGAGTCTGGAACAACTGGGGATCTCCACATGAGCCAACCCGTCGCCGTCGTCACGGGCGGCAGCACCGGCATCGGTCAGAGCATCTGCGAGCACCTTCTGGCGCAGGGCTACCGCGTGCTGAACCTCTCTCGCCGGCCAGCCGCGTTCACGCATGAGCAGCTGGAGAACATCGCGGTGGACCTCGCCGACCGCGAGGCCACGCGCGCGGCTGCAGCGGAGATCGCCGCGCGCTGCGAAGTCACAGCCTTCGTCCACAACGCGGGGCTGATACGCGCAGCTCTCATCGAGGACGTGGACCTCGCGGACCTCGACTACCTGAGCAATGTGCATCTCGCGGCTGCGATCACGCTCACGCAGGCCTTCCTGCCTGCCATGAAGCGCGCGCAGCACGGGCGGATCGTGCTCATCGGCTCGCGTGCCGCACTCGGTCTGCAGACGCGCACCAACTACGCCGCAACCAAATGCGGCATGACGGGGCTCGCGCGCACCTGGGCGCTGGAGTTGGGGCAGCACGGCATCACCGTGAACTGCGTGGCGCCAGGCCCCATCGCCGCCACGGAAATGTTCCATGCGGTGGTACCGGAGGGCAGCGAGAAGATGCAGCAGATGGCGGCGTCCATTCCCGTGCGCCGTCTGGGCCAGCCCGATGACGTGGCGCGGGCCGTGATGTTCATGCTGGCGCCCGGCAACGGTTTCGTCACGGGCCAGACGTTGATGGTGTGCGGAGGAGCAAGCCTTGGCTCGCTCTCCCTCTAGTTCTGCGCCGCGGATGGCGCATCAGCCGCGGAGACGGCACGCAAGCGCCTGCCCGTCCAAGGAGTCACAGTCATGCTGATCGCCGATGCCTCGGGCCTCTCGCAGCTGGTGGAACCCTGCCGCCTGAACCGCCGCGTCTACACCGATCCGGCCATCTTCGAACTCGAGATGGAGCGCATCTGGGGGCGAGCGTGGATCTTCATCGGGCACGAGAGCCAGGTGCCGCAGCCGGGGGATTACGTCACCACCAACATCAACCACCGCATCCCCGTCGTGATGGTGCGGGACCGCGACGGCCTCGTACGCGTGCTGCACAACCGCTGCGCGCACAAGGGAGCCAAGCTGGTCGACAAGCGTTGCGGCAACGTGCGTGCCTTCCGCTGCTGTTACCACGGCTGGACCTTCGGCACCGACGGCCGCCTGCAGACCATCCCGCAGTTCGAGGAACTCTACCGCGATACGCTGCGCCGCGACTTGTCACCGTTCGCGCAGCAGTTCTGGGATGAATCAGGACTATGGTTCAACCGCAAGAATTCGCGCAACACCTTCTACTTCCACAGCCTTTCTGGTC
>CAIXOY010000105.1 GCA_903921135.1 uncultured Gammaproteobacteria bacterium | reverse complement strand
GTCCGCAAGTTCCCTTCCCGCGCGGCTGCGGGCGGCCTCACGTACGGTGCGTTCGCGACAACGCAGGAACGGATTGGTGGCAAGTTCCATCGCCAGCGTGGAGGGCAGGGTGGGCTCGTTGCGGGAACGTGCAGCGGTGTCGCGGACGTGACGCTGCTGCAGCGCTGCGTTGTCGGGCTCGACTGCCTGCGCAAAACGGAGGTTCGAGAGCGTGTACTCGTGCGCGCAACAGACCCGGGTGTCGGGTGGCAGTGCGGCCAGCTGCAGCAGCGATGCGTGCATCATCGCAGGGTTGCCCTCGAAGACTCGCCCGCAGCCCCCGGCAAAAAGCGTGTCGCCGCAGAAGAGGATCGGCGCTTGCTCCGACGTGCCGGCGAAAAAGAACGCTATGTGATCAAGCGTGTGTCCGGGCACCGCCATAACCCGCGCGGTCTTGCCCAGAAGCTCAAGGTGTTCTCCTGCCGCCACTGCGTGGCTTACGCCCGCGTAGGGAGACTGCGCAGGGCCGAACACCGGCAAGGGCCCGAAGTGCTCGAGCAAGTCCGCCACGCCGCCTGTATGGTCGGGGTGGTGGTGCGTAACGAGAATACAGCTCAGCCGCAAAGACCTTGACGCGAGCCAGTCGATGACGGGCCGGGCGTCGCCGGGGTCTACCGCGAGGGCGTTTCCTTGGGCGTCATCGAGCAACCAGATGTAGTTGTCGCTGAACGCCGGCACCGGGTGGATTTGCAGCATACGTGGCACGACGCCGGTTCCGGGCGGCCCATGATATAGTCCGGTCGGCGTGGCAGCCAAGCCTGCTCCACGACTCCCGACCCTTCGATTCCGGTGACAGCAACAGTGACCGACAGCGCTGATTTGTCCGATATCCTGGCGCGCGAGGACTGGCTCGAGCGCGGATTCGGCGCAGAAATCCTTGCGGCGGAGCGAGCGCTCGCCGCCGCCAAGATGCCGGGGCTCTTCGGCTTCCATCTCATGCAACTCGGTATCAGCCGTCGCGTCAGCCTCTACGAGGAAAGCGTGGTGCGGCACCGCTTTCGCATCTCAGCCGAGCCGGGTGGCGATGGTTGCATGGCGGTAGCTGCACCCGAGAGCCTGCCTTTCGAGGCCGACAGTATCGATGTTGCGCTCCTGCACCACGCGCTTGAGTACAGCCCCGATCCGCATCAACTCCTGCGCGAGGCCGCACGCGTTGTGGTGCCGCACGGACATATCGTGGTGATCGGCTTCAACCCCTGGAGCCTGTTCGGCCTGTGTTCGCTCCCGGGGCGTTTTCTCGGACATCCGGTCTGGCGCAGCCGCCTGCTCGGTGTGCGGCGTGTCTGTGACTGGCTCAAGCTGCTCGACTTCGCTATCGATGATGTGCAGTACCGGGTGTTTTCCCCGCCCGTCGACAACGAGCGGGTTCTGCGGAAACTTCGTGCGATCGACGAGGGCGCTGCTCGCTGGAACTTGCCCGGAGGTGCGGTCTACATGGTCCATGCGCGCAAGCAGCAGGGCGTCATCACCCCCTCACGCGGGCTTCGCTGGCGAGCGCCGCGTTTTGCCGCCGTGCCGCTTGCAACGCCAAGTACCCGCAACCCCACGCTGCACTGAGCGATGACCACCAAAGAAGTCGTGATCTTCACTGACGGCGCCTGCCGAGGGAATCCCGGGCCAGGTGGCTGGGGCGTTCTGTTGCGGTTCGGTGCCGCGGAGCGCGAACTCTGTGGCGGCGAAGGTCCGACGACCAACAACCGTATGGAGTTGATGGCTGCGATAAAGGGCCTTGAGGCACTGCGTGAGCCCTGCGTGGTGCAGTTGTTCACGGATTCCGAGTACGTGCGGCGCGGTATCACCGAGTGGATGCT
>CAIXOY010000104.1 GCA_903921135.1 uncultured Gammaproteobacteria bacterium | reverse complement strand
GAATCCTCGATGTAGTGGCGGCGCACGTTCGAGCGATCGGTGACCGAGGTGAGTGTTATGTCGTTCACCAGGTCGACCTTGACGGTGAGCGTGAGGCCGTCGGTATCCAGGATGTTGAAGCCGTCGCGGTTGTAGTCGCCTGCGAAGTTGTCGTTGTCGGTGTCGATGTAGCCCGTGACCACGTTCACCTCGCCCGGGGTGAGTGTGCCAGGGATATTCGAGGTGACGTGCTGCCAGGAGCCGGTGTCGATGTCCTGCTCGCCCTTGCGGCCGGTGAACAGCACGGAAACACAATCGCTCGGATCCCAGGCGAGGTGCAGGCGCACGCTCTGGTCGTCCTGGTTGTTCAGGTCTGTGCCCGTAACGCGGTTGTGGATGTAGCCGTCGGCCTGCTTCCAGGAACCCGAGACGCGCGCTGCCAACGTATCGGTGATCCCGCCACCCACGGCGCCTTCGACCTTGTACTGCTCATAGTCGCCGATCGTGCCTTTCACGTAGCCGCTGAATTCCTGGGTAGGCTTCTTCGAGACGAAATGCGCCAAGCCGCCGGTGGCGTTCCGGCCGAAGAGTGTGCCTTGCGGGCCGCGGAGGATCTCGACACGGTCCATGTCGTAAAGCATGAAGCCCGAACCGGACATCTGGGAGATGTAGACCTCGTCGAGGTACAGCGCGACCGGGCTCTCGACGTTGGTGGTGAAGTCGCTGGTGGCCACACCGCGGATGGCGAGCCCGTAGTTGGCTTCGCCGTTGGGTTGAACGGTGGAGACGCCGGGCGTCATGAGGGTGACTTCCTGGGCGTTCTCGAAGCCGAGTTTCTCCATCTGGTCGCCGCTGAAGGCGCTGATCGAGATGCCGACGTCCTGCAGGTTCTGCTCGCGCCGCTGGGCGGTCACGAGAATCTCCTCGAGGACCTGTGCACCCGCGAGATCGGGTGTCAGGGCGAATGCGATGGCAGTGGCAATCAGGCGTGGCTTGAGCGACGTCATGGCTGTGGTCTCCGTTTTTGTGGGTGCCCTTGCCGCGCGGCGCGTGTGCCTTGTGGTGGGCAATCTTGGTCAAGCGACCGGAATGCTAAGCGAGCATCCGTCGCCGCCGCCACCCCTCGCACCGGGGCCTTTGCAGGATTACCGCACTCGGGGTGGGGTGTTTCCCGGGCAGACAATCCGCTGTTCCCTGCCAGCAAAGAACGGGATTCCGGCGCGGCAGAGACTCCGGGTTGTTTTCCGCGTGACCGTCCATACCCGGCACGCTGTCCCGACTTTCCCGCTGGAGGTTCTCATGGCTACGCGCTCGCTCGCTCTCGTGTCTGCGGTTCTGGCCTTGTGTCTGGTGGCGGGCGCACGCGCCGGCGCCCTCGAGGTCGAGATGTACCGTGGCGGCTTTGCGTCGGTGAACTCGTTCATCTTTTCGAACGGCAAGACCCAGATCGTGATGGATGTGCAGCGCAAGAGCTATGAGGCGGACCGGTTCATCGAGCGGGTGAAGGCGAAGAAACTCCCGCTCACGCACATTCTCATCACGCACGGGCATACGGATCACTTCACCGGCATGGCGCGTTTCCGTCAGGCATTTCCGGAGGCGCGCATCGTCGTGGCGACCGAGGAGATCAAGCGGGCCATCAAGGCCTACGCCGTCTACATGGATTCCGGTGGCGAGACAGGCGCGGAGCCCGCGCTCGAGCCGGCCCTGAAGCCGAAGACACCGCAGAACCCCGGTGGCTTCGACTACGAGAACTGGATCGAGGTGCTGCCCTCGAAGACGCTCGCGCTGGACGGCGGCGGCACGCTGGAGCTCACGACGGACTACTTGCCGGCCGAAGCCGACTACATGACAACGGTCTATAGCCCCGAGCTCAATGCGATCTTCCTCTCCGATTTTGGCTACAACGGCGTGCATCTGTGGCTGGGTGACGACATCAGCCGACAGGACATCGCCAACTGGAAAACCGAACTCGGGCGTATCAAGCGCGAGTACACCGCACGCAATCCCACGGTCTATCCGGGCCATGGCGAGGTCACGGACATGTCGATGTTCGACGTCGTGATGCGCTACCTCGACGACTACACGCGGATCACGCTCGCGGCCAAGACCCGTAGCGAGGCCATGGCGCAGATGACGGCGCTTTACCCCGGTTGGGGCGAGGCCGACTTCTTCCTGAAGTACAGCCTCGAGAATCACGTGAAGGAGTGATCAGGGAGCGGTGCGCTCGAAGACGATCTCGCCGTTGATGATCGTCTTCAGTACTTTCGTCTGCGCAAGGCGGTTGGCGGCAACCGCGTAGGGGTCCTGGTCCACTACCACGAGGTCGGCGAGCATGCCCGGCTCGATGCGACCAAGCATGTCCTCGCTGCCCTCATGGCGGGCGGCGTTCTCGGTGAAGAGCCGGATGGCCTCCTCGACCGTGATGGCCTGCTCCTTGCCGAACGAGCGGGCACTGCCGCCCGGGTTTTCACGCGTGACCAGCGTCTCCACGGCGATCCACGGGTTCACCGAAGGCACCACCGCCCAGTCCGAACCCGGCACCACCAGTGCGCCTGCGTCGATCATCTCCCGGGCCGGCCACACGCGGCGGATGCGTTGCTCACCGACGGCCTTCGTGATGTCGTCGTTGATGGGGCTCGGATCCCACAGGTAGGGCGAGATCTCGAAGGCCGCCCCGACGCGCCGGGCCATCGCGAGGTCTTCCTTTGCCACGAAGGTGCAATGCCCCACGTCGTGCGCGAGGGTGCTGAAACCGTTGGCCTTGCGCGCAGCCCCCACGGCGTGAAGCCCGGCGCGCACGGCGGCATCACCGGCTGCGTGGAACTTCACCGTGAGCCCCATGCTGTCGAAACGCGTCACGGCCTGGTCGAGTTGCGGTTGTGGCACGAGCAGCATGCCTTTGCGCGCGGCCTCGTCGTTGCGGCCCTCGACTGTCCCCGCGTAGTCGTCCAGCATCGCCGCCGTGTGGCTGTCGGTAGGGACGCCGTCGAGGAAGATCTTCACGCAGTCCGGTGAGAGCCGCTCCCGCGTGTAGGCATTGCGACCGGCGATCACGGACTCGGCCTCGGCGTTGCCCGGTGCCCAGGTGAGGCAGAGGCGCGCGCGCTGCTTCAATTTCCCCTGATCGGCCACCGTGCGCCATACGCCGGCCTCGCGCGTGAGCCCGGCAGAGAAACCCACCGAGGCTTCCGTGAAGGAAGTGATGCCGTAGGAGAGCATGTTCTGCAGGGCCCATTCGAGCGCGGCCTGCGTGTGCTCGGCGCTGGGCGGCGGTACGTGGGCCTTGATCAGGCCGTTCGCTGTTTCGCGCTGGATGCCCGTGGGTTCGCCGCGGGCGTCGCGCTCGATGATCCCGCCCTCCGGGTCAGGTGTCTTGCGGGAGATCCCCGCTGCCTCCAGAGCCTTGCTGTTTGCCCAGGTGGAATGGCCGCTGGTGTCACGGAGCCACACGGGGTTACGGGGCGCGACGGCGTCGAGCATGGCCCGGTCCGGGATGCGACCGATGGCAGAGGCATCCCACTGGCCGCCCGTGATCCACTCTCCCGGCGCGGCCTTGGCGACACATTCCTTCACGCGCGCCTGGATGGCCTCAAGCGCTGCGCCCTGGGCGATCTTGCATTGTTTCTCGAGGATGCCGCCGAAAACGGGGTGCACGTGGACGTCATGGAATCCGGGCAGCACGCTGGCGCCTGCGAGTTCGACGACGCGCGTGCTTCCCGTTTTCAGCGCGGATACTTCTCTTGCGCTGCCAACAGCGAGAATCACACCGCCCGCATCCACTGCCATGGCTTCGGCAATGCCACCCGGCGTATGGACCTTGCCTCCGGTGAGCAGCAGCACTGCCGGGCCGGTGCCGGTGGGTGCCGCACCGCAACTGAAGGCGAGAGAAGAGAGCAGCAGGGCACTTGCGAGGCGTGGTGTGGCAGGTCTCATCGCGCAGATCCTCGGGAAGTTATCGATTCAAGGGAATCACAGAGACTGGATCCCGCGCCATGCCGGGTGTGAAGCCGCGGGTTGACCCCGAGGGAACTCCGAGGGCTTCGCTCCTCGTCAACCGGCGTTTCGCGGCCAGCCAACCGGCCGTTGGAGCGATCTGCTCTAATCGCGGCCAGACACCCATCCGCGGCAGCGCCGCGAGCAACCCGAGGAGCCACGCATGCCCACCCGTCGCACCGGTTTCGTTTCTCATGAGCTGTACATGTGGCACAACACGGGCAATTACGCCGGCATCATGCCCTACGGCAATCCGGTGCAGCCCTACGAGCACGCCGAGAACCCCGAGACCAAACGCCGCTTCCGCAATCTGGTCGAGGTGTCCGGGATGCTGAGGCACCTCTCGCTCATCGAGCCTCGCGAGGCTTCGGAAGAAGAAATCCTGCGCTTCCACACGCGTGAGCACCTCGAGCGCGTGAAGATGCTGAGCGCAGGCATCGGCGGCGATGCCGGCCCCTTCACGCCCATGGGGCGCGGCAGCTACGAGATCGCGATGCTCTCGGCTGGCGGTGTGCTGGCAGCACTCGAGGCGATCATGGCCGGGCAGATCGACAATGCCTACGCGCTGGTACGTCCGCCCGGGCATCACGCGGTGGCCGACATGGGTATGGGTTTCTGCATCTTCGGCAATGCGGCGATCGCCGGTTTCCACGCACTCGCGCGCTATGGCCTTCAGCGCATCGCCCTCGTCGACTGGGACGTCCACCACGGCAACGGCACCCAGAGCGCGTTCTGGTCCGATCCGCGCGCGTTGACCATCTCTGTGCATCAGGACAACTGCTTCCCGCCGGATTCTGGGCATGTGCATGAGCGCGGCGAAGGCGCCGGAGAGGGTTTCTGCATCAACGTGCCGCTGCCGCCGGGTTCCGGCACGGGCGCTTACGAGGCGGCGTGGGATCGCATCGTGCTGCCCGCGCTGCGGGCGTATCGTCCTCAGCTGATCATCCTGCCTTCGGGTTTTGATGCTGGCGCCTACGATCCGCTCGGCCGGATGCAGATGCACAGCGGTGGCTACCGGGCGCTCACGCGCCGCATGGTGGCCGTGGCAGAAGAGCTTTGCAGCGGGCGCCTGCTCCTGTGTCACGAGGGCGGCTACCATGCCCCTACCGTGCCGTTTTACGGGCTCACGGTATTGGAAGAGCTGAGCGGCATCCCGAGCGGTGTGCAGGATCCTTTCGAGCCCATCATGGCGGGCTTGGGCGGGCAGGACTTGCAAGCGCACCAGAGCGCCGCGATCGATCGGGCGATGCCCGATTTCGCGCGCCTTGCAGCGGGGCAGGGCGGTAACTGAGGATCAAAGGGGGCGTGCATGTCATGCGGTGTTGCGGGTGATTCTCCAGTGCTTGCAGAGGGGTTGAGTCGCGCGCATGGCGCGCTCCCACGGGAAGGCGCGTTCCCTCGGGGAAATGAGATCCAGCCCGAGAGCGCGACACGGCGGCGATTCCTGCGCGGAGCCGCGCTCCTTGGCGCGGGTGTCACGCTGGCCAGGGCGCCGTCGCTGGCGGCGCAAGCGCCTGCGTTGCCGGGCGGCCCCATTGCAGGTCTCGATGCGCTGGCGCTCTCGGAGGCCATCCGCAGCCGCGCGATGTCTTGCACGGAGGTCATGAAGGCCTACCTCGCCCAGATCGAGACGCACAACCCGCGGGTCAACGCGATCGTCTCCCTGCGTAGCGCCTCCGAACTGCTGGCGGAAGCGAAGACCTGCGATGCCGAACTTGCGCGGGGGCAGTGGCGTGGCTGGATGCACGGCATGCCCTATGCCGCCAAGGATCTGGTGGGTGTACGTGGTTTGCGCACCTCCAGCGGCACTCCGCTCACGCAGGGCACCGTGGCCACGAGTGACTCGGTGTTCATCGGCCGTATCCGCGCGGCAGGAGCGCTGTTCATCGGCAAAACCAACGTGCCCGAATTCGGCTACGGCTCGCAGAGCTACAACCCCGTGTTCGGGGTGACGCGCAACGCCTGGGACGCCACGCGCACCTCGGGCGGCTCGAGCGGAGGCGCGTCGGTGGCGCTCGCGCTTCGCATGGTGCCGGTGGCTGATGGCAGCGACATGATGGGTTCGCTCCGCAACCCTGCCGGCTGGAACAACGTGATCGGTTTCAGGCCGACGCTGGGCACCGTGCCCGGCGATGGACCGGACTACATCGACCTCCTCAGCACCGCCGGTCCGATGGCGCGCAATGTGCCCGACGCGGCCCGTCTGCTCTCGACCATGGCGGGGCAGGATCCGCGCGATCCGCTGTCCCTCGATATCGATCCCGCGCGCTTTGCCGCGCCACTCGAAACCGCCCTGCGCGGGCTGCGCATCGGCTGGTTGGGCGATTACGGCGGTTACCTGCCGATGGAGGAGGGCGTGCTGCCGCTCTGTCGCAAGGCGCTCGCGAGTGTCGAGGCGCTGGGTTGCACCGTTTCCGATGCGAGTCCCGGATTCGACATGTCGCGGCTGTGGCAAGCGTGGCTGGTGTTGCGGCATTGGGGGGCGGCCGCCTGGGCGCGCCCGCTCTACCAGAACCCGAAAACACGTGCGCAACTGAAGCCCGAACTGGTCTGGGAAGTCGAGGGTGGTCTGGGGCTCACGGGCGAGCAAGTGAGCGAGGCCATGGCAACGCGGGCGAAGTGGTATGCCGCCATCAGTGCCCTCTTCGAACGCTTTGATGTGCTTGCGCTGCCCACCGCGCAGGTCTTCCCCTTCGATGCGGCCACCCACTGGCCGCAGGAGGTCGCGGGCCGGGCCATGGATAGCTATCACCGCTGGATGGAGGTGGTGATCGGTGGAACGATGAGCGGCTGCCCCATCGTCGCCGTGCCGGCAGGTTTTTCGGTCACGGGTTCGCCCATGGGGCTGCAATTGATAGGGCCGATTCGCCGTGACATCGAGCTGCTCCGTGCGGGACATGTCTTCAGCCGTGCCGCAGGTTTCCTCGAGCGCACACCGCCTGGGCTGTGAGCGACTTCGCCCTGAGTCAACGGCGGTTTCCCTTACAGTCTCGACATCGGGGCGGCGGGCTGCTTGACTCCTGCATCAGGGTGGCGCGGATCGCGTCCATGCCGCCCGCCAACCAAACATCAACGACGACAGGGGACGCAGATGAGCACCAACCACGGTATCCGTAGCAGCGCACTCGCAGGGGCGATCGCGCTCTGCTGCGTGGCCATGACAGCCTCGGCAGCGGAGCAGATCGAAGAGGTCGTCGTGACCGCGCAGAAGCACGAGCAGGGCATCAACGACGTCGGCGTCACCATCAACGCGTTCACCGGCGACCGGCTGAAAGAGATGGGCGTCAAGACGGCACAGGATATCGCCCTGCACACGCCCGGCCTCACGGTGAACGAATCCTTCTCGCTCGGCGTGCCCGTCTACACGATCCGCGGCGTCGGCTTCCAGGACTACAACGTGGGCGCCTCCTCCACAGTGGGCCTCTACTTCGACGAGGTCTCGCTGCCCTACAGCGTGATGACCCGCGGTGCGATTTTCGATGTCGAGCGCGTCGAGGTGCTGAAAGGCCCGCAGGGCGACCTCTACGGTCGCAACACCACGGCCGGCTCGATCAACTTCATCAGCAAGAAGCCCACCGAGGAGTTCGAGGCCGGCTTCTCGACGTCCTATGGGCGCTACCAGACGCTGGAACTCGAGGCCTTCGCGAGCGGTCCGCTCACCGATGGCGCGCGTGGCCGCGTTGCTGTGAAGAAAGTCGATTCCGGTGAGGGT
>CAIXOY010000103.1 GCA_903921135.1 uncultured Gammaproteobacteria bacterium | reverse complement strand
GTCAGGCAGGAATTCACCAGCGTGGTCGGTGAGTTGCTGATCGATGATGCAATGTTTCGGCAGAAGCGCCGGGCTTCGTGGAAGATCCTGAAGGGTGAGCGCGCAGCATGGCTCATCCATACGGCCGTCGGTATCAAGTCTCCGGATGAGATCTGGGTGTCGAACGCCCCGGCCTCTGAGTTCGAGCGCCTTCATTTCCTGAGTCGGTTCGTAGTGGGACCGCGTGAGTACGGCCTGCTTGGCTGCGTTTCGATCTTCGAGCGTACGCGGGGTGGCAGTGGGTTCTGGAGTGGGGTCACGAACTTCGCGACAACGGACCAGACCTACGTGCAGAAGATCAGGGCAAAAGACGGGATGCGCAATGTCTACCGGAGGCGGGGCTGTTGACAGGCCGTTGCCAACTGTCCGGGTTGCCCACTCGTGCGCCACGACCGACTTGGTGCTGCAACCGTTACCGGACGGAGTATAGGCCTGTGCCCGCAGCTCCGGCAATGTCACTGGGGAATCCTTGGGGAGTGGCTTGCGGCCACTCGTTTGGAGTCAGAAGAGCGTCCGCCCCCCGTCCACCGCCAGAATCTGCCCCGTCACATACCCCGCCTCCAACCCCAGATAGCGCACCGCCCGCGCGATGTCCGAGGGCTCGCCGATGCGCTTCAGCGCCGTCTGCGCGAGCAGTGCCTCGGCCTTCGAGCCACCGAGCTCCGGGTTCTCTTCCGCGGGCCAGAGGATCGCGCCGGGCGATACGCCGTTCACGCGCACCTCGGGGCCCAGTTCCTGCGCCAGCGCGCGCGTCATCATCGCCACGCCGGCTTTGGCCATGGTGTAGACGGCGTGCTGCGCGAGCGGCAGCTCCGCGTACACGTCCACGATGTTCACGATCGCCCCTCGTCGTTTGCGCAGCGCAGGCACCAGTGCCTGGCTGAGGAAAAACGGGCCCTTGAGGTTCGAGGCAAAGAGGCTGTCCCACTCGGCCTCGTTCACTGTTCCCACGGGCGTGGGGAAGAAACCCGAGGCGTTGTTCACCAGCAGGTCGATGTGGCCCCGGTGCGCGATGGCGGCTGCTGCGAGTTGCTCGACCTGCTGCAACTGCGAGAGGTCCGCCTGCAGCACCGCTGCGCTGTCGTGGCGCATGGCATTCAGCTCTGCCGCGAGGGCATCAGCTTCTGCGCGGGAGCTTCGGCAGTGCAGCAGCACAGCGCAGCCCGCCGCATGCAGTTCGCGCGCGATGGCTGCGCCGATGCGGTGTGCCGCGCCGGTCACCAGTGCCACGCGTGTGTCGCTCATGTGTTGTCTTCCGGTTCGCGCAGCGCTGCCGCCACGGCACGGCAGCGGCGCTGGTGCAGATCTGCGCCCACGGCGGGCCCCGTGAGGCCTCGGGCAAGGCTCTCGGCGGCGGTCACGGCAGTGGCTGCGGTGAGCGCGCGCTGCAGTCGCTCTGCTTGCAGGTATGGTCGTTCCTCGAAGCCGGTGCGGCCGCGGGCATCGGCTTCGCAGGCCTGCAGGAACAGCGCGAAGCGCTCGGGCTGGCGGAAGGCATCCGCTTCTTCGAGCAGCCGCACCAGCGCGGGTGCGCGCATCTCGAGCGCCACGTGGCAGCGCGTGTGCAGTTGCGCGGTCATCACGGCCAGTTCGCGCCATTTCTGCGGGGCACGCAGCCGTTCGCACAGCGCTTTTGCGGCGCGCGCGCCGAGGCCCTCGTGACCGATATGCGCGGGCCAGTTCTCGGGCGGGGTGAGCGCCTTGCCCAGGTCGTGCAGCAGCACGGCAAAACGCGCGAGGTCGGGGAGCCCGAGGCGTGCGCTCATCGCGAGTGCAAGCAGGATGTGCAGGCCCGTGTCGATCTCCGGGTGATGGCGTTCGGGCTGTGGTACACCGAAGAGCGCGTCCACCTCGGGCAGCAGCGCGGCGAGTGCGCCGCAGTCACGCAGCACCTTGATGAAGATCTCCGGGTGGGCGGTATCCAGCCCCAGCGCAATCTCCGCGAACACGCGCTCGGCTGCGAGATACGCAAGTTCGCCGCTCGCCGAGATCTCCCGCATCAGCTCCATCGTTTGCGGTGCCACGGCAAAGCCGTGCGTGTGCAGGCGTGCCGCGAATCGCGCCACGCGCAGCACGCGCAGCGGGTCTTCGCTGAAGGCGGGCGATACATGCCGCAGAACACCCGCGCGCAGATCCGCGAGGCCACCGTGCGGGTCTATGAGCGAGCCATCAGGGTGCTGCGCCATCGCATTGATGCTGAGATCGCGCCGCAGCAGATCGTCTTCCAGGCTCACGCTCTGCGCGGTGTCGAAGGTAAAGCCGCCGTAGCCGTGGCCTTGTTTGCGCTCGCGCCGCGCCAGCGCGTATTGCTCGCCGTTGCGCGGGTGCAGGAAGACCGGGAAATCGTGCCCTACGCGCTTGTAGCCGAGCGCGAGGAGTTCGGCCTCGCTACTGCCCACCACCACCCAGTCACGCTCGCGCGGCTCGATGCCCAGCAGGGTATCGCGCACGGCGCCTCCTACCAGGTAGATGTCCATCAGCAGGCGCAGTGAACGAGCGCGCCGTCTTCGAGGCGCATGGCGCGCAGGCGTGCGCCCCACACGCAGCCGGTGTCGAGTGCGTGCACGTGTCCGGTGTCGGCCTTGCCCTCCAGCGCGGCCCAGTGTCCGAAGACGATGGGCGTGCCGGCAGCCGCGCGGCCGGGGTGCGAGAACCACGGTGCGAAGCCTGCATTGGCGCTGTTCGGGCCGCCCTTGT
>CAIXOY010000102.1 GCA_903921135.1 uncultured Gammaproteobacteria bacterium | reverse complement strand
GAATACCGGCCTGCTCGCCCGCGGCCACGAGGTTGCAGAACAGGGGGTCGAAGTACTGGGGGTACTTGCGAAACGCCGCGGCCAGGGGGGAGCCGGTCTCGACTTCCAACTTGACGTCCATCAGCAGCTTCATGACCGCAGGGTTCGAGGCGCCCTTGCCGACGATGTCGAATGCCTGCAGCAACGGGACACCGGCCTTCATCATCGTCGCGAGCTGGCGCGAGAACAGCGTGACGTCCTTTTCGGAGACGCGGCCGCCGCTGCCCATCTTCTGCTTCTTGACCTTGCTGACCGTGATGCCCTGGCGGCGCAGCGTCGCCTTGACCACGTTCTCGCCACTGGCCCGCAAGTCGCCGCGAACCGCCTTGCCGGACTTGTCCTTGCCTTCCCACTGGAAGTTGACTTCCTTGGTGCCTTTGTCCTTGCCAGCCGCTGCAGTCGCCATGGTCCGTCCCTCAGTCAATCTTGCCCGTCGCCACGCGGTGACAACCATCACGCGCGCGGCAAGGTACCCGGCACTGGTTGTGAAAGCGCCAGATTCGCGCATCGATGATGCCTTGCGGGGAGATTTTTGTAAAGCCTCAGGTTTCACGCATAACAGACTGAGGCAATTGAATTTTGATGCGTTAAAAATAAACTGGAACAGGCTTTTTTCAGGACTCCGGGAGTGCGTCCGACGCCGGTTCGGGCGGGCGGAAGAGGCGCACCGATTTCACCGCGCGGCCCTGGGTGTGCAGGATCTCCATCGCCACCCCCGCGATGCGGATGCTCACGTCCGCCTCGGGAATGTCCTGCAGGTGCTCGAGGATCAGTCCGTTCAGGGTCTTGGGTCCGTCGATCGGCAGGTCCAGCCCGAGTGCGCGGTTCAGTTCGCGCACCGCCATGGCGCCATCGGCCATGGCCGAGCCGGCGGCATCCCAGGCCACGGCCCCAGTGGCGCTGGGCAGCGAGGTGGTGAACTTGCCGATGATCTCCTCGATGATGTCCTCCACCGTGACGAGGCCCATCAGTTCGCCGTACTCGTCGACCACCAGCGCGATGTGCTCGGCGTTCTCCTGGAAATACTGCAACTGGGCCAGCACCGCCGTGGAAGCGGGGACGAAGTAGGGCTCGTCGGTGAGGTCCTCGATGGCTTCCCGGGTCAGGTCCCCCGAGCGGAGCAGGCCGAGGATCTTCCTCAGGTGCAGGACGCCGACGAGGTCGCCCTCGCGGTTGCGGAACACCGGCAGGCGCATGTGGTACGACGTCGCCAGTTCGCGCACGATGTCATCGAGGTCCTCCTCGAGCGTGATCGACTCGATCTTCGAGCGGGGCAGCATGATGTCCTGCACCGTGATGCTGCCCAGGTCGAACAGGTTCACGAGGATCGAGCGGTGCTTCTTGGGCATGAACTGCCCCGACTCGAGCACCAGCGTGCGGATCTCGTCGGTCGACAGTTGCTGCGGCTCGTTGCCCGTTGCAGGGTCGATGCGCAAGAGCGCGAGCAGGCCC
Organism: uncultured Gammaproteobacteria bacterium; assembly: GCA_903921135.1. Taxonomy (GTDB): domain Bacteria; phylum Pseudomonadota; class Gammaproteobacteria; order Pseudomonadales; family UBA5518; genus UBA5518. The sequence continues at coordinate 1,628 of CAIXOY010000102.1, read as the reverse complement.
GCCACGAACAGGTTCACGAACCACACCACCGGCGTGAAGAGCTTGAGCAGCGGTCCCAGCACGTAGGCGAGCGGCAGCGCGACGCGCTCGGCGTAGGCTGCGCCAACCACCTTCGGCGTGATCTCGGAAAACACGAGGATGAGGAACGTGACCAGCAGCGTGCCGATGCCGAGCGCGATCTCGTTTTCGCCAAAGAGCTGGATCGTGATGACCGACACCAAGGTGGCCGCAGCCGCGTTGACGAGGTTGTTGCCAAGGAGGATCACGCCAAGCAGTCGATGGGTCTGCCCCAGCAGGACCGAGGCGCGCTTCGCACCGCCGTGGCCCTGGCCGACCAGGTGCTTCAGGCGGTAGCGGTTGAGCGCCATCATGCTCGTCTCGGCAATCGAGAAGAACGCCGAGATCACGAGCAGCACGCCGAGCGCGCCGAACTGCCAGCTTAAGGGGATGTCGTCCACGGAGGGGGGCGGGGCTACACGCGGCCGAGGACGACTTCGAGCACGAACCGGCTGCCCACGTAGGCGAGCAGCAGCATCACGAAGCCGAGCAGCGTGAAGCGCAGTGCCATGCGGCCGCGCCAGCCGTACGCGTAGCGCCCGAGCAGCAGGATGGCGAAGGCCAGCCACGACAACAGCGCGAACAGGGTCTTGTGGTCGAAGCGCAGCGCACGGCCGAAGAGCGACTCGGAGAACACCAGTCCCGTGGCGAGGGTGAGCGTGAGCAGCACGAAGGCGAGCGCGATCATCCGGAACAGCAGCCGTTCGAGCGTCAGCAGCGGCGGCAGGCCGGCCAGCGGGCCGCTCAGCGGGCCGTCGCTGAGCCGGAGCTTGCTCGACTTGTGGAGGGACCGCTCCGCCAGTGCCATGAGCAGGGCATGGAGCATCGCGATCGTGAAGACGCTGTACGCGGCCATGCCGAGGATCAGGTGGAGGCGGAACTCGATCGACGCGGTGTGCGTGACCGCCATGCCGGGAAAGAGTGCCGGCAGCGGCGCGGCCAGCGCCGCCAGGGGCAGCACCAGCGGCTGCATGCCGTCGAGGCTGTAGAAGAGGCTCTCGATCCAGTAGATCGTCACGCCGAGCCAGAGCATCACCGACAGCGCCTGGCCGAATCCGAAGCGCAGTTGCTCTGGCGAGATGAGGTCCTGGTGCAGGAGCCAGCCGTGCAACCCGAGCGGGACGAGCAGCGCGGCGCGCTCCCAGGCGGCCATGCCGCCGTGCGGGTGTTCGCGGGGCTTCCAGCGCGTGCGCCAGAAGTGCAGCGCAAGTCCGCCGTACAGGGCGCTGACGGCGAGGTGAAGTACAATGTCCGGCATCCTTTGAGTCTACCAGAGCGCCGGGTTCTCCCTGCGCCAAGCCCCCATGCTCGACAATCTCACCAACCGCCTTGCGCGCATCGTAAAGACGATCCGCGGCGAGGCGCGCCTGACGGAATCCAACGTCCAGGAAGCCCTGCGCGAAGTGCGCGTTGCGCTGCTCGAGGCCGACGTGGCATTGCCCGTGGTCAAGGACTTCGTCGCGGCCGTCAAGGACAAGGCCCTCGGCGAGGAGGTGATCGGCAGCCTTTCGCCCGGGCAGGCGCTGGTCGGCGTAGTGCATCGCGAGCTGACCATGCTCATGGGCGAGGCG
>CAIXOY010000101.1 GCA_903921135.1 uncultured Gammaproteobacteria bacterium | reverse complement strand
GCGGCAGGTCATCAAGCAGCTGCGCACGCGGCGCGGAGACGTCAAGCACCACAGCACCTCGCCGAGGCGCGGGGTGGTTCCGGCGATCGACACGGCCGAGGTGGACGCGCAGGTACCCGGTCACGACCGCAGGTAATCGCTGGCGGCCGCCATCAGCAGCCCCTGCACCGTCACGAGCAGCATCCGTGCGCCGCGCGATTGCTCGCGCGATGCGTCCGCACGGGTCGTTGCGGTGATGCCCGCGGCGACGCCATGTCGCCCGCAGGCGGCGATGACGTGCTCGATCACGGCCTGCACCTCCGGATGCGCAGGTCCCTGCATATGACCCATGGCGAGCGAGAGGTCGCGCGGGCCGATCATCATGGCGTCAAGCCCGGGCATGGCGAGCATGTCATCAAGATGCGGCAACAGCGCCGCGTCCTCGAACTGCGCGATCACCATCGTCTCGCGGTTGGCCGCCGCGATGTAGTCAGCCGCACCGCTGCCATAGGCCATATAGCCCGAGGCACGCGAGACGCCCACGCCGCGCTTGCCCACGGGCGGATACTTCACGGCATCCACCAGCATGCGCAGCTCGGCGGCGTCCGCGAGCCCGGGCATCATCACGCCCATCATGCCGGCGTCGAGATACTGCAGCACGAGCTTCGGATCCTTCGGCCCGATGCGCACCAGCGGCGTGATGCCGGCGCACTCGCAGGCACGCACAACATTCACCGCCTGTGCCGCATCGATCAGGCCGTGCTCGGCATCGAGCAGGTAGTAATCGAAGCCCGCGATACCGCAGAGCTCTGCGAGTTGCGGATCGTCGGAGGTCGAGATCACGCCGCGGACGGCATTGCCGGCCGCCAGCGCGAGCCGCGTGCGATTGGGCTGGATGAACACGCTCAGGGGTCTCCTGTGCCGATGAACGTCTGGCGGACGCCGGGCGCCGGCATCTGCCCCGAAGGCTCCCAGCTGGGCCGCGCGCGCATCCGTGACATGAAACGGCCGATCCGTGGAAAGCACTCGGCAATATCGGTGACGCCGATAAACGGAAACATCTCGATGCGCGGAGCAAGCGCAATGTCCGCGAGCGAAAAGGCATCGCCCAACAACCATGGCCGGCCGTCGGCAAGTTGCTCCTCCATCCAGCCCAAGCGTTCCATCAGGATCGCCACGCGATCTGCGAGCGCGGCATGGTCGGTGCCGCGCGCGAGCAGCGACTGCGCGAGGTGCAGCCATGCGGGGTTGAGCGTGTTGGCGCCGATACGCGCGGGCAGTTCCTCGGCCGTTATACCGGAGCCGCGCAAGCGCTCGCGGGCGTAGGTTTCGTAGATGGCCTCGCGGAAGGGACGCGCCCACTCCTGCTCGTAGGCGATCCACTCGCGCATGCGCCGCTCGAGGCGCCGGTCCTGCGGCACCAGACAGGGCCCCGTACCGATGCTGTCCAGGTACTCGCAGATGACGGCAGACTCGAAGATCGTCTCATCTGCATGGCAGAGCGCTGGCACGGTGCCGTTCGGGTTGATGCGCAGGAAATCCGGGCGTTTCTGCTCCATCAGCGCGAGGTTCAGCCAGTGCACCTCGGCACGGAGGTTTTTCTCGAGCAGCGTGATGCGCACGCGGCGGCCCGCGGGGCTGTTCAGCGCGTCGTACAGGATGAGAGGCGCATCACTCACGGGGCTACTCCAAACCGAGGATTGAGTCTACGTCCGGCGCGCGATTAGGGTATAGCCTTGGCCCCGTGCCCACGCATCACACAGCAGACCAGGAATGAACATGGATATCGGCGTCTTCCTGCCCATCGCCAAGGGCGGTTTCATCGTCTCGAAAAACGTGCCACCCACCTGGCCCACCTGGGAACTCAATCGGGACGTCACGCTGAAATGCGAGGCCTCCGGTTTCGACTTCGCGCTGTCGATGGTGAAGTTCCGCGGCTTCGGCGGTGAGACCGAGTACTGGGACTACTCGCTCGATTCCTTCACGCTGGCCGCATCGCTCGCACCGGTGACGAGCCGCATCCAGATCATCCCCTCGGTGACAAACCTGGCACTGCACCCCGCCGTTGCCGCGCGCATGGCCGCCACCATCGAGGCCGTGTGCCCGGGGCGCTTCGGGCTGAACATCGTCTCGGGCTGGTACAAGGACGAGTTCAACCAGATGGGGCTCTGGCCCGGCGACCAGCACTTCGAGACGCGCTACGACTACGCCACGGAATACGTGCGCGTGCTGCGCGATCTCTGGAGCACGGGTACCTGCACACTCGATGGCAAGTTCTTCCAGCTCCACGACGCGCGCATCAAACCGATGCCCTCCACCTTCATCCCGCTGGTGTGCGCCGGGCAATCCGGGCGCGGGCTCCGTTTCACGGCGGAGTGCGGCGAGAGGAATTTCGTGATCGCCGGCGGCAACGTGAATGACATCGAGGCCGACATCGCGGCATTGCGCGGCATCACGGCAAACCTGCAGGCCGAGGCCGCGAAGGTGGGCCGCAACGTGGGCACCATCGGGCTCTTCAACATCATCGCCGCAGACACGGACGCCGCTGCCGCGGCGCGTTTCCAGCACATCGTCGACGGCGCGGACGAAGCCGCGATCCGCACGCTGGTCGGGCAGGCGGAACTCGACAAGAGTGAGGGCATGTCCGAGAGCCTGAAGAAGAAATCCATGTTCATGGGCCTGCCCACACTGGTGGGCGGCTACGCGACAGTCGCCAATTACCTCGACCGCCTGCACGACGAAGCAAAACTCGAGGCCTGCATGTTCGCGTTTCCGGATTTCGAGCACGACATCGATCTCTTCCAGCAGCACATCCATCCCCGCCTTGCCTCGCGCAAGGGACGGATGGGCGGGCCGCGCTGAGGAGAGCACATGACGGACTCGCTCGGCTGGCGCTGCAAGTTCGGGGTGGTGGCGCCGTCCACCAACACGTCTGTACAGCCCGAATACGACGCACTGCGCCCGCGCGGCGTCACCAACCACTTCTCGCGGGCGATCATCCCCGACACCCGCGTCACGGACGATGCGAGCTTCCTCGCGATGCTGCAGAACATCCGCGATGCCACGGCCGCCGCGGTGGATGCGGCCATGAGCTGCAGCCCGCAGCACCTGATCCTCGGCATGTCCGCGGAAACCTTCTGGGACGGCGCTGACGGGGCGAGCAAGTTGAAGGCCTCGCTGGAAGCGCGGGCCGGCGTGGGAGTGACCTTGGGTTCAGAGGCTGTGGAGGCTGCCTTGCGCGCCTATGGCAGCATCCGCCGCATCGCCGTCATCACGCCCTACATGCCCGTCGGTGACCGCAACGTGCACCGTTACTTCACGGACACCGGCTACGAGGTAGTCCGTCTGACAGGGCTGAAATGCGCGAGCCCGATGCTGATCGCGCATGTCTCCCGGCAGGAACTGCGAGACGCGGTCAAGGCCATCGACGGGCCGGACGTGGATGCCATCGTGCAGGTGGGCACCAACCTCGCTTTCGCGCACGTGGCGCCGATGGCGGAGTTCTGGCTGGGCAAACCCGTGATCGCAATCAACACCGCCACCTACTGGCATGCATTGCGCAGGAACGGCATCACAGACCGGCTTGAGGGATTCGGTACCCTGATGGAAGAGTACTGAGCCGGACGCGCAGAGACTACTTCCAGTAGCGGATCTCCTGCGTGTAGGT
>CAIXOY010000100.1 GCA_903921135.1 uncultured Gammaproteobacteria bacterium | reverse complement strand
CGCCACACCGTCACGGGAAGCCGTGGCGCCTCGCTCACAGGCAGAGCATCCCGCCGTCGACGCTGATCGTGGCGCCCGAGATGTAGGCGGCTTCATCGCTGCACAGCCACGCGACCACGCGCCCCACCTCTGCAGGCTCGCCCATGCGCCCGCCCGGCAGCGTCTGCAGGAAGGACTCACCCGCCGGGCCGATCGCGTCCACGAAAGCGCGCATCGGTACGGTGTCAATCACACCGGGGCAGACGGTGTTCACGCGGATGCCGCGATCGGCGAATTCCTTCGCAGCGACTTTCATCAAACCGATCAGGCCGTGCTTGGCTGCGGTGTAGTGCGGCATGCCTTGCGCGCCCATCAGGCTCGCGCCCGAGCCATTGTTCACGATGGATCCGCCGCCGGTGGCGAGCATGGCGCGGATCTGGTGCTGCATGCAGAGGAAAACGGAGGTGAGATCCACCTCGAGCACCTCGCGCCAGTCCTCCAGCGAGTGATCGAGGAAGCCCTTGGGCGGCAGGCTGAGGCCTGCGTTGTTGAAGGCGCAGTCGAGACGGCCGAAGCGCGCGAGCACCTGCCCGACCATCTGCGCGATCTGCTGCGGCTCGCGCATATCGGCGGAAAAAAACTCCGCAGCACCGCCCGCGGCACGGATCTCCTCGCACACGGATTCGCCCTTGTCGACGGTGCGGTTCACCACCGCCACAGAGGCGCCGCGTGCCGCAAGCGCAAGCGCCGCCGCGCGCCCTATGCCGCTGCCCGCACCCGTGACCAGCGCGACGCGGCCTGTGAGAGAGCCACCCTCAACCGAAGGCATATTCGCTCATCGGCCCGGTGGTGGTGCTGGGGTTGTCGGCAAAGCCGGGCAATTCGCGGTACATCTCTTCCAGCACCTCGGGCGTGCCGAAGTAGCGGCTGTCATCGGTGAAGTCGCGCAGTTCCGCCCAGTGCTCGAGCACGATCATGCGGTAGTTCGGCGCCCCCGGTGTGAGCACGCGCGCCACGTCGTTGCGCACATAGGACAAGCGCAGCGGGTGCAGCGCGAAGGACAGCACGGAATGCCCCTGCTGCCAGTTGTGATAGAACTCCTCGTCCGGAACGTCCTTCGCTTTCGCGATCACGGCGAGTTGCGTGACGCCCGGGCGGCGCTCGCCATCGCGCCAGGTGCGCGGCGTCTTCTGCACCACCGATTCGCACACCAGATACCCCGAGAGCCGCGTGGCGTAGGGCGCGAGCGCCTCCTCGATGCCGAAGCGCGTGTCCACGTTGTCGATCCAGAAATGCACCGCAGCGGCGAGCGCATCCCACTCGCCGACAAGCCGCGAGGGGGCGGCCTCACGCACCGGCTCGTTCAGATCGGCCACGTTCAGCACGATGCCGCTGGCACCGCGCGCACGAAGTACAGGCACCATCGCTTCGTGGAGCGTGCGCGTGAATGCGGCATCGAGTGCCACATCGGGCGATTTGTGCAGCAGGTAGACGAGTTTTTCCACGGAGGCTCCTATTCGGGATCGACAAGACGGCGGAAGTGCGCAAGCCGCTCGAGCGCGCGCTCGAACTGGAAGCCGCGGATCAGCACTGCGACGCGGCCGAGTTCCATCTCGTGGGCGGTGGCCTCAGGGTGGTTGGCAAGTTCGTCCATGCAGCCCACCGCGCCCAGATCATCGCGCTCCAGCAGGGCGATCAGGCGCAGCAGGATCTCGCGCAGGGCCACGCCGTCAGCATCGGGAAGCGCCTGCGCACCCGCCGCCGGCGCGGGCTGTACGGCAGGCGCCGGCACGGCTGCCTTGCCCACCCAGCGATCGAGGCAGGCATAGATTTCCGAGGGCTTGAGAGGCTTGGCGATGTAGTCGTTCATGCCGGCCTCGAGGCATTTCTCGCGCGTGCCCTCCATGGCCTCGGCGGTGAGCGCCACGATGGGAACATCGGCGTAGCCCGGCAAGCGGCGGATGGCGCGCGCCGCGTCGTAGCCGTCCAGCACCGGCATCTGGATATCCATGAAGATCAGCGCGTAGGTCGACGGAGAACCCGCGCCGCGGGCGGCATCCACGCCCTCCTGCCCGTTCGAGGCAAGATCCACCACCAAGCCGCGCTGACCGAGGATCTCGGAAGCCACGAGCTGGTTGGTTTCGTTGTCTTCCACCAGCAGCACGCGCGCGCCGCGCAGGCGTTCTAGATCCAGATGCTCGACAGTTGCTGCCGTCGGCGCGCCGAAGGGCCCTTCCGCACCGAAGACCGTCATGATCGCGTCGAAGAGACTCGAGTGGCTGACAGGCTTGG
>CAIXOY010000099.1 GCA_903921135.1 uncultured Gammaproteobacteria bacterium | reverse complement strand
TATCCGCCAGCTGCAGCGAAGCGTCCTGCAGACGGCCGCGCAGTTCCTCTGTGGAGATCAGGAAATCTTCCCGAGCGCGCGCTGAAAACAGACGTGGCGTCGGAATGGTCGCAGCCGTCTCCGTGGGCAAACCCGCCGCGCGCCATGCGACCAGCCCGCCATCGAGATAGCGTACGTCGCGCACGCCCGCGTACATCAGCACCCACCACGCGCGCGCCGCGGCGATGCTGCGTGCGCCGTAGACCACTACCGTGTCTTCCGGGCCCACGCCCAGTGCGCCGATCACCTGCTGCAGTTCGGGCAGCGTGCGCAGCGCCCAGCGCGGGAAGCCGGTTTCCAGTCGGTCGGTGTCGAGGTGCACGGCACCCGGCAGATGCCCCGACAGGTACTCCCGCGCCACGCCGTCTTCTGACCAGCTGGCATTCAGGATCACCAGCCGGGCGTCACCGGGTGGCTGCGCGAGCGCATCGCGGAGCCACTGCGCGCTCACGATGACCTCGGGGTGCGGTGAGCGCTTCGCCTCGTCTGCGTGCAGCGGCGCCACCACGCAGAGGCAAGCGCAGTACCACAGGCTGACAAGGCCGCGCATCACGGCCCGCAACGCGCGCGCCAGCAGCAACGCGCGTTGCCCCGGATGCCGCGCACTCACTGCGGATTCGCCGCCGGCGCGCCTCCTTCGAAGCGGTTGCCGTGCCGGTAATCGCAGGGCGCTTCCTGCATCTGCAGGTGCAGGCCCTCTCCGTTGAAAGGATGCGCGCGGGCAAGGTCCTCGTCGAAGGCGATACCGAGGCCGGGCGCTTCCGGCGGGATCACGTAGCCGTCTTCCCAGACGACGGTGTGACCGATCAGCTTGAGATGGAAATCCCCGCCTTTCTGGATCGTCTCGATCATCAGCAGGTTCGGGATGGAGGTGGCGAGGTGGATGTTCGCCGCCCACTCCACCGGCCCGCAGTAGAGGTGCGGTGCCATTTCGGCGTTGAAGATCTCGGCGATGGCAGCGAGTTTTTTCGCTTCCATGATGCCGCCCAGACGCCCGAGCGCAGGCTGCAGGATCTTCACGCCGCCGGCGCGCAGCAAGGTACCGAACTCGGCCTTGGTCGAGAGCCGCTCACCGGTGGCGAGCGGGATGCGCACCTGCCGCGCGACCTCGGCGAACTCGAGCAGGTTGTCGGGCGGAATGGGCTCTTCGTACCACAGCGGGTTGTAGGGCTCGAGCTCGCGGCCCATGCGGATTGCGCCGGGCGTGGAGAATTGCCCGTGCGTGCCGAAGAGCAGATCCGCGCTGTCGCCCACCGCCTCGCGGATCGCGCGGCAGAAGGCCACCGAGCGTGTGATGTCACTCATCGCGGGGTTGTGGCCGCCACGGATGGTGTAGGGGCCGGCGGGGTCGAATTTCACGGCGGTGAAGCCCTCTTTCGCGCAGCGCGCCGCGGCCTCGCCCTGCCAGTCGGGGTTGACCCAGAACTCGCTCGCGTCCTGCCCCGGTTCCGGGTACAGGTAGGTGTACGTGCGCAGGCGCTGGTTCATCTTGCCGCCGAGCAGCGCCCACACCGGACGGTTGCGCGCCTTGCCGAGGATGTCCCAGCACGCGATTTCCATGCCCGCGAAGGCACCCATCACCGTGGGGTCCGGGCGCTGCGTGAAGCCCGAGGAGTAGACGCGGCGGTACATCAGTTCGATGTTCTCCGGACTCTCGCCCTGCATGTGGCGCTCGAAGACGTCTTCGATGACCGCGGTCATGGCTTTCGGGCCCACCGTCGAGGCATAGCACTCGCCGTAGCCGGTGATGCCATCGTCGGTGGTGAGTTTGGTGAAGATCCAGTAGCGGCCACCCCAACCCGGAGCGGGCGGGGCGACGACGAAAATCTCGAGATCGCGGAGTTTCATGCGGGTCCTGTGGTGCTGCGGAGGGGAGGTGCAGGCGATGCCTGAGCAGTCGGGATGATAAGGGAATCGCGCGGACTAACCCACGGCTGCGCAGGATCCGTGGCGACGCAAGGCCGCGCGAGCGGCTACCCTGTTCCCGGGCCACGGTATCCGGGCAAGACGGCATGTATACGGTAGAGATCATTGATACGCCCGAGGAACTGGCGGTACTCGCACCGCACTGGGATGCGGTTTTCGAGGCAGATCCCGAGGCGGAGTTTTTCCTGTCGCGCGAATGGATCGCACAATGCCTTGCCGTGATCGGGTCCAACTGGCGCGTGCTCGCCGTCCGCTCCCTGAGGGACGCAGGGCAGTACTGTGCGTTCCTGCCGCTTCGGGTAGACGCCTATCTGAGCAAGACGCATCAGGAGTTCTGCAACGAACTGCTCATGCCCGGCCTTCTGAACTGGGCCGATTTCACCGGTTTCCTGTGCCGGCCCGGCGATGAGCAGGGCGCGCTGCAGGCTCTGGCAGGGCAACTGCAATCGATGCCCTGGGCCCGGTTGGTGATGAAGAATCTGCTTGTGACACCCGCGAGGCTCGATGCCTTTCTGGCGGCGTTCGACGATTCTGCCTTTGAGGTCCAGCGGCGGCCGCGGGGGCTCAATCGCGACGGCATCGACAACGACGCCTGCCCCGGCGTCGCACTGCCGGGGACATTCGATGGGTTCCTGGCCGAGCGGCTGAGCCCCAACACGCGGCAGAAACTGCGCAGGCTGTTGCGTACGGTCGATCGCGGAGGCGAGTGGCGGGTCACCGAAAGCGATCGCGCCTCTGGTGCGCGGGATATCGAGGTGTTGCTTGGGTTCTGGCAGCGTGCCTGGGCCGAGCACAAGGGCGAAGATATCGGGCGTCTGACGCGGTACTACCGGTCGATCCTGAAGAACGCCTTCGACGCAGACCTGATGTACATCCCCATGCTTTGGAGAGGCGAGCAACCCGTGGGTGTGCTGGGGCATTTCGTGGACCGGCGCAAAGGCACGCTGCTGTTCAAGGTGGCGGGACGCGACCCGGACTGCAACGACATCTCGCCTGGCCTCGTCTTGCACGCCTGGAGCATCAGATACGCCATCCGCGAAGGCTTCAGGAGCTATGAATTCCTGCGCGGTAATGAGGCCTACAAGTATTCCTTCGGTGCCACGGACCGGCGATTGGTGAACCTCGTGATCCGCACGCGCTCCCTGCGCAATGCCGCTGAAGGTCTGGATCCGCGAGGGCTCGGCGAGGTCGTAGAGCAGTGCCTGCGATACCAGCAAAAAGGGCAGCCGGAAAAGGCCGAGGTGGGGTACCGGCAGATACTGCGCCAGGACCCCTCACAACCCGTGGCCACGTTTCTGCTTGCGTCGCTGGAGCGGCAGCGCCGGATGAGCGGTTCCGATATCAGCGATTGAGATGGCTCGCCCATAACGCAGAAGACCCGCGGCGGCGGGTCCTCTGGTTACGCCGGGATCAGCGACGTTCAGGGGGCGGTGATCATTTTTTGCGGCGGCGTGCCAGCATCAGCGCAGACAGACCAACACCGAGCAGGGGCAGAGTCCCGGGCAGGGGTACCTCGGAGACGTCGTCGTCTTTGTCATCGCAGTCCTTGTCATCCCAGTCTTTGTCGTCCCAATCCTTGTCATCCCAGTCTTTATCGTCCCAGTCTTTATCGTCCCAGTCCTTGTCGTCCCAGTCCTTGTCGTTCTTGTCGCGCTTGTCGTCCTTGTCTCCCTTGGCTTGGTCCGCGCCGATGCGGGCGCCATGCGAAGGGTCGATCCGATCGTGCGGTGCGCCCAGCGCACTGGGATGCAGCATGCGATCGAGCAGATGCAGCACTTGGCGGCGGCCG
>CAIXOY010000098.1 GCA_903921135.1 uncultured Gammaproteobacteria bacterium | reverse complement strand
CGGCAAGCGCTTGCACATCACGCGCCGGCGCGTGCACTTCCCCACCATGACGGTGCTGCGCCAGCCCGGCGAGGTGTACCTGCTCCGGCACCGGATGATGCGCCACCGCTTTCTCGGCCTGCCGACGCAGGCCTGGGTCGAGCGCATCGACCCGCTCACGCTGAAGCCCTTGGCCTGCTCGCCTCCCTTGCCCGGCGGCCCGGCCTGGCCGGGCGGCATGGCGGTGCACCGCAACGGCGATATCTATGTGGTCTACGGGCGCTGGTGCCACCGGCTCGCGCCGGACTGCAGCCTGCGTGCCTCGCTGCAGTTGCCGCGCGAGCGGCCCTACAACTCCTTCGTGATCCTTGATGACGGCACGCTGGTCACCAAGGATTTCAGCGACACCGGTGATTCGGCGCTCGTCTGCATCAACCCTGACACGCTGCAGATCATCGGCGCGCCGCTGGTATGTCCCGAGCCCTCCATCGCGCGTCTGTCCGCCACCGGTCACGACGTCTACGTCGTCGGGGTGCGCAGCGTGTTCCGTTACCGCTGGGACGCGCAGCGGCGCTCACTCGTACGCGACACGGGCTGGCAGTTCCCGTACATAGCCGACCCCGCACAAGGCTATGGCTGGGACGCAGTGATCGACGACGAGAACTGCTGGTTCATGGACAACGGACGGCACCGATATTTCCTGAGCATGCTGGGCGCCGGCGTGGGCGAAGGTGTGGTGAATCTGTTGCGGGTCTCGCTGTCCGATGCGGGCGATTGCGCGCGCTACCCGGTGAGCGGCTTGCCCGGCGGCGCTATCACCAACCCGCCGCTGGTGGACCGTGAGCGGGGCATCGTGGTGGCCTACGACTCGGCCCATGCAGTGCTGCGGGCCTGGCGCATCGTGCCCGGCTCACGCGCGCTGGAAGCGGTGTGGAGCAAAACCGGCTTCGGTGCTGCCAGCCATCTCCTGCTGCTGCCACAGTCCGGTGAGGTGCTGGTGAACGATTACCGCGCGCTCGGCGAGGATATCGTGGTGCTGGATATCGCGACGGGATCAGAGCTGGCGCGAGCGCGCAGCGGCGGCAACACGCAGGGCGTGGTCTTTCCCGGTGCGGGCTGGAGCGGTGATCTGTACTACTGCAGCTTCGATTCGCTGCTGCGGGTGTGGGGCGAGTAGCAGAGTTGTGCCGGCCAGCCCCGAGGGGCCGGCCGGCGTATCAGCCTGCCATCAGATGCCGGTTGCAGCCGGCGCCGGCGCCAGTTCCCAGATGCCGCGGCCGAAGGTGGCTGCGCGCACCAGCTGCGAATTCTCCGAGACGTAGAGATCCGTCACGTTCACCAGCGGCAGGCCGGTGCCGAAGCGCGCCCAGGTGCCACCCGCATCCTGCGAGCGGTACACGCCGAGGTGCGTGCCGGCATAGAGCGTGTTCGCATCGCCCGGGTCGGCGGTGATGATGTTCACCGGGACGCCCGCGGGGAGGCCCGTGCTCGTGCTGCCGTTGCTGCCGTCGATGATCGACCAGGTGGCGCCGCTGTCCGTGGACTTCCACAGGTGCGCGGCCGTTGCCGTTGCCGCGACCGAGGCCACGTACACGGTGCCGGGCGTCACGCGGTCGAAGTACACATAGGAAATCGACTTGTCGTTCGCGGGCAGCGCGCCCGACTGCGCCCAGCTCGTGCCACCGTTGGTGGTGAGGAAGACGCGCCCGCCGTTGGCCGCCACGCCCACGCGGTTGGCGTCGCCGTGCGCGACGCTGACGTTGCGGATGAACAGCGGGTCTGCCGTGGTGTTGGTGAGGCCCGTGGTGCCCAGAGCCGTCCAGCTGGTGGCGTAGTTGGTCGACTTGTACACCTTGGTGTTCGAGTGGGTGTAGACCGTGTTGCCCGTGGCATCACCCGTCCAGTTCGCGATCTGGGTGATGAAGGGTGCCGTTCCGCTGTTGTTGCACTCGGTGATGCCGGAGCAGGCCGCCGCGAAGCTGCTGCCGCCGTTCGTCGACTTGTAGATGCGCGAGTAGTAGAGGCTCCCGAGCATGTTCGAGGCGTTGGAGGCGTTCACATCGCTGCCGAAGCCGTCGCCGCCGATGGGCTGGTTGAACACCGAGGTAGAGCCCGAGCGCACCCGTGTGCCGTTGTCCTGCAGGCCCGCTACCACGGCCGAGCTGTTGGCTGTGGAAGAGCCTACCGAGTACATCAGGTGCGTGGTGATGCCCTCGTTCAGGTTCGTCCATGTGGGAGCAGCGGCGGTGGGGTTGGCGCTGCGGAAGAGGCCGCCGTCGGAGCCTACGTAGAGTGTGCCACCCGAGAACGCGGCGGCGTGCATGTCAGCGTGCACATAGCCCAGGTTGAACTGACGCAGCCAGTTGCTGATCTGGGAGATCTTGGAGAAACCGTCCGTGGTGCGGGCGGTGAGCAGGGCGCCGCCCGTGAACACCGTCGTGTTGCTGGTGGGCGACACGATGATCATGTGGTTGTACCAGCCCTGGCCGTTCAGGATGCCGCTGTAGTTGCGCGACTCGGTGTTGCCGTTGCTGTACTTTTTGGTGGCCGCGCTGAGGGCGGTGAAAGAGGTGCCGCCGTTGGTGGACCGGAAGATGTCTGCCAGGTCGGTAGCCGTGGTGGCGAGCGGCTTGGCTGCCATGGCGTAGACGACGGTGGTGGAGCCGTTGGTGCCGGTGCCGGTCGCGGCCGCAACGCTGATACGGCCCACGCCGCCCGTCTTGGTCACACCTGTTGATTTGGTCCAGGTAGCGCCGTTGTCCGAGCTCTTCCAGATCTGGCCGTCGGTGGTGCCCGTGGTTGCGGCGGCGTTGGCTTCCAGCGAGAGCACGAAGCCTTGCCCGCCGGTGGCGGCGAGGGACCAGACGTAGGGGTCGATGCCGGCCGCTGCACCGGTGGCAAGCGTCACCTTGCTGAAGGTGGTGCCCGCGTCCGTCGAGCGGTAGAGGCCTTTGTCGGTGGCGGCCAGTACGACACTGGTGTTGGTGGATGCCACGAGCACTTGCGGGATCACGCTCGATGTGCCGAGGTACACGGGCGAGGACCAGCTGGCGCCGGCGTCCGTGCTCTTCACCAGGCCGATGCCCGTGCCGTCGAAGGGATCACCCAGCCCGAGGTAAAGCGTGTTCGCGTTGGCGGGATCCATGGCGAGTGAGCCCACCGACAGCGAGCCGAGCCCGTCTGTGATCGGCGTCCAGGTGGGCACTGCCACGGTAGCGTTGGTCGTCTTCCAGACCCCGCCACCCGAGAAGGCCACGTACAGCGTGTTGGTGTCGGTGGGGTGCGGCACGATGGAGCGCACACGGCCGGAATCGCTGATCCCCGTGAGGGTCGTACCGTTGGTGATCGAATCCGCTTTGGTGGGGCCGATCGGCAACCAGCCATCGCCTGTGGCAGCTGCCTGCGTGGTGTAGGCGCTGCCGATGGCCTGCGAGGTCGATGCGGTGGGCATCAGGCTGCTCCAGCGCCGACGCTCCTGCTCTGCTGCCTTGTTCAGGAACTGCATGTACTCACGGGAGAACGGCCCGCCCAGCTTGCGCGGGCCCTTGGCCTTGCCGCTGGTCTCGTTGTACCACTCGTCCATCGCTGCTCTGCGGGCGGTAGGGCGGTCGGTCTCCGGGCGGCCGCCTTCCTCGGCGGCGTTCTGTGCGAGTGCGGAGGGCGCCAGGCCGGCTCCGACAAAAAGGGCGAAGACGGCGCCGGTCAGGAAGGTCGCGCGTGGCATGCAGGAAGCTCCGTGTCGTGGGGTGCAGGATCGGGCTGTTTTCAGCCGAATTCGCGAACTTAGCAAAAGTAACGCCAAAGACAGCGGGGCACAACGAATCAATCAGTTGCCTGCGCGGGTGGCTCCGGAGCGCCCCACGGTTGTAAAGAAAATCGACACGGCGCAGCACGCCGCCGCGCCCCTGCCCGCGGGAGCCTGCCCTCGGCTATGCTCGGTCCCGCCAGTCACAGGGGAGCCGGTCATGGCCTACGTCTGCCTGAAATACGAATGCCGCGCGCCGGCCGAGACCACCTCAGAGTCCCTTGCCCACATCTACGACACCGCGCTCGAGCAGATCGCGTGGGTGGACTCGCTGGGCTTGCCCGTCACCGTGAACTTCTGCGAGCACCACGGCAGCGAAGACAGTTACGTGCCCAGCCCGCTGCTGCTCGCTGCGGCGGCGGCGCGCGTGACGCGCAACGTGCGCCTGCAGGTGAATGCGCTGGTGCCTTTCCTCGATCCGCTGCGTCTTGCAGAGGATCTGGCGGTGCTCGATCAGTTGAGCCACGGCCGCGCCGAGGTGCTGTTGCTGGGCGGCTACCTGCAGTCGGAATTCACCATGTTCGGCGCGGACCCAGCCGATCGGGGGCGGCTCATGGAGGAATGCGTCAGCACCCTGAAACAGGCCTGGACGGGCGAGGCCTTCAGCTTCCGCGGTCGCCCCGCACGCATCCGCCCTGTGCCGGTGCAGCAACCCCATCCCACGCTGGTGATGGGAGGTTCCTCTGCGGCTGCGGCAAAGCGCGCCGCGCGCGAGGGCGATGCCTTCGTGGGCGGCGTGCCCAGCCTGAACCCGATCTACGCCGAGGAATGCCGCCGCCTGGGGCGCACGCCGCGCTACCAGGCCGAGATGGCGCACGGGTTTCTGTTCGTGTCCGAAGAACCCGACGCGGACTGGGCCCGCATCGCACCCTATTGCCTGTATGAGACCAACTGCTACGCGCGCTGGCACCAGAGCGCGAGCGTGGATGCGATCTTCAGCACGGCGCTGGATGCCGATGCGCTGCGCGCGCAGGGCACTTACCGCGTGATGCGCGCCGACGAGGTCATTGCCGCGGCGCCCTCGCTCGCGCCGAATGATGCCTACATCCTGCACCCGCTGGTCGGTGGCATGGACACCGAGACGAGTTGGCGGCTGCTGCGCAATTTCTTCGGGCAGGTGGCGCCGCGTGTGCCGCTGAACCCGCTGTGATCGCGGCTGTTCAGCCGAGGATTTTCTCGCGGCGGTAGAGCCGGCCGGCCAACCAGGTGAGCGCGGCACCCAGCGCCAGCGTGCTGCACACCGAGATGCCGGCATAGCTCGCCGGCAGCGCCTCACCGCGCAGCAGGCCCTGCATCAGCAAGTGCTGCGAGAGGCTGGGCACGGCCATCAGCGCGGGGCTGGCTTCCACCTCCATGACGCCCGCCACCGCGATCGGCAGCGTGGGCACCAGCAGCACCATCCCGAGCCAGGTCTGTGCCTCCTTGTAGCTGCGCGTGAACGAGGCCACCACCGTGAGGAGCGCCGCCCCCACCAGCGTGAAGGGCACCATCGCGCCGAAGAGCGCGAGCGCCATCACCGGCCCGAAATCCACCGACATGCCGATTTCCTCGAGCGGCAGCCGCCTGAGGCTCGCCGCCAGCACGGCGAGCATCAGCGCGAGCGCCAGCGCCATCATCAGCACGGTGGCAAGCACCTTGCCCAGGATCAGGTGCTCGCGTGGCACCGGCAAGGCGAGCAGCGGTTCCAGCGAGCCGCGCTCGCGCTCGCCCGCCGTGGCGTCTATCGCGAGGTAAAGCCCGCCGGAGAGCATCACCAGCAGCACCATGTACGAGAGCACGCCGAGGATCAGCGTGGCCCGTGAGGACGGCGTGCTGAGATCCACGTCGTCGATCAGCACCGGTTGCATCAGCGAGGGCGAGACACCGCGCAGTTGCAGGCGCGAGCTCGCGATACGCGAGGCCCAGACCTGCACGTTCTTCCGCACCCGGTCGGCGTGACGGTTGGCGGTGGTGCCCGATCCATCCGAGTGGAGCGCGAGGCGTGCGGGTTCGCCCGCCAGGAGCGCGGCACCGAAGCCCTCGCGCACTTCCAGCACCACGAGCTCCTTGTCTTTGGCCACCCACTGCGCGATGTCTTCCGCCGTGCCCTCGCGGGGAGTGACCGTGATGCCGCGCTCGCGCAGGAAGCCGAGGAGTTCCGGCGCGCGTTCGGCACCTGCCACCGTGAGTGGCACGGCTTCATCGACCGAATCCAGTGAGCGCTCCAGCGAAAGCTGCATCGCCCCCACCAGCAGCAGCGGCCCCAGCAGCGGGCCCATCAGCAGGCTCGAAACCAGCGTGCGCCGGTCGCGGAAGGTCTCGCGCAGCTCCTTGCGCAGCACCGTGAGAAGTGTGGCGATCATGCGAGTCCCTCCCGTTCGCCCAGCACGCGGACGAAGCTCTCTTCCAGCGTGGCGCCGCCGAAACGCGCCTGCAGTTCCGCGGCGGTACCTTCGGCCGCGACCACGCCGTGGTCGATGATCACGATGCGGTCGCAGAGCGCTGCGACCTCCTGCATCACGTGGCTGCTGAAGAGCACGCAGTGGCCTGCCGCGCGCAGCGAGCGGATCAGTTCGCGAAGTGCTCGCGTGGCCATCACGTCGAGGCCGTTGGTGGGCTCGTCGAGCAGCACGTGGCGGGGCGAGTGCACCAGCGCGCGTGCCAGCGCCACCTTGGTGCGTTGCCCCTGCGAGAAACCGGTGGCGCGGCGGTCGGCGAACTCCGTCATGCCGAGCTGTTCCACCAGCTCCTGTACGCGTGCGTCGAGCGCCGTGCCGCGCAGGCCGTGCAACTCGCCGAAATAGCGCACGTTCTCGCGTGCGGTGAGTTGCGGGTAGATGCCTGCGCCGTGCGGCAGCACGCCGAGGCTCCGGCGCGCGGGCAGCGGATCCCGCGCCACGTCGATGCCGTCGATCAGGGCGCGCCCGCCATCCGGCGAGAGCACGCCGTAGAGCATGCGCAGCGTCGTGGATTTGCCTGCACCGTTCGGCCCGAGCAAGCCCGTGATCTGCCCGTCCGGACAATCGAAGCTCACCCCACGCACGGCCTCCACGCCGCCAAAACGCTTGGCGAGCTGCTCCACGCGGATCATGGCGCACTCCCGTTGAAGTTGAGGAAGAAGGGCGGCTGGCGCACCTGCGCCACGCAGGCCGTGTCCAGATCCGAGGTGCTGCCGGCCTGCAGGAAACGCCGCAGGATGCCGAGCGCGCAGGGTTCGCCGAGCTGGGTGTGTCCCTGCCCGGCGAAGACGAGCTCCACGTGCTGCGAGAAACCCTTGGCCGCTGCCGTGGCGTTCGACGGCGGCGTTACCGGATCGGCGCTGCCGGAGAAGAGCAGCGCGGGCACGCTGGAGGCGAGCGGCGCGCGCAGATCCTCGTCCAGAACGCCACGTGGCCATACAGCGCACATGGCTTGCAGCCCGTCCAGCATGACGCTGCCCAGATAGCTGCGCGTGAGCGCTGCGCGATCCACGGTTTCCGCATCGATGAAGGGAATGTCTTCGGTGCAGCTCACGGCGTTGTGCATGCCGATCGCGAGCATGCCTTCGAATTGCTCGGCGATCATCGCGGCCTGCGCCGCGAGGGGTGCGAGATTGCCACCCGCGGCCTCGTGCACGAGCAGTGGCAACAGGGCGCGCGAGGTGGCGGCGTAGCTCAGGATGCGCACCGCGAGCGCGAGTTCGCCACGCCCGAAGCGCTCCTCACGCGGCTCGCCCGTGACGGGCTCGGTGAAGCGCACCTGCTGCGGCCCTGCCGCGAGTGTCGCGCGCAAGGCATCGAAGGCGGCATCCAGATCGCCGAAAGCCTGCTTGCATTCCGGTGCTGCCGCGCAGTCGGCAAAGGCTTTGCGCAGCGATGCCTCGGCATCCGTGGCGAGCGCGGGCCCCAGTGCAAGCCCGGGTGGCACCACGCCGTCCAGCACCACCGCGCGCACGCGATCCGGATAGCGGCGCACGTAATGCTGCGCCACGCGCGTGCCGTAGGACGCACCGTAAAGATTGATGCGCGTGTAGCCCAGCGCCTCGCGTACGGCGTCCAGATCCCGCACCGCGACGCTGGTGGTGTAGAAGCGCGGGTCCCCGGGAAGTGTCGTCAGGCACTCCCGCGCGAGCCCGGCGAGCTCCTCCGGCGGCGTGTCCATGTCCTCCAGCGCGTCTTCGGGCATGTCGCAGTCGAGTGGCTGCGAGTCGCCGGTGCCGCGCTGGTCCACCAGCACCACATCGCGCGTGTTGCGGATCGAGCCCAGCGCGCCCAGTGCCGGCACGAAGCTCTCGCGCGCGCCCTGCCCGGGCCCGCCCGCGATCATGAACAGCGGATCGGGCTCGGCGCGCGTGCTGACGGCCGGCACCACCGCCACCGCGAGCGCGATCTGGCGGCCTGAGGGATCGTCCGGGTTTTCCGCCACACGCAGTTCGCCGCAGCGCGCCGCCACCGAGCCCGCGCCGCGCGGGCCTTCGATGCGGCAGTCGTGAAGCGGGAGCAGCGAGGCGGCCGGTGCCGGCGCTGCGAGGGCGTGCCCGGCTCCCGGCACCAGCGCCAGCAGGCCACACAACAGGATGCGTTTCATGCCTTCAGTCCTCTGCGTCGATGTCTGCCTGCATCCGGGCAAGCTCGCTGCCGATGCGGCGTTCCTTGCGTCCGATCCACCACAGTGTCCACGCGGCCGCCGCTGTGATCGCGAGCGAGAGCAGCGTGACATCCAGTACCCGTTCTGTCGCCACCCCGGAGCGCCAGCGCCACAGGATCACGCCTCCGAAGAACACCACTTCCAGCGCGCCGATCCACCAGCAGAACGCCAGCCACCGCCGCCGTGCCGCGTGGCGCGCGAGCGCCGTTGCCAGATACGCCCGCGCTGTGCTGCCCGCGTCTGCCCAGAGGCCGCGCCAGTTCCAGCCGAGGAAGGCGAAGCCCGCCACCGCCAGCACCGCCATGCCCGCAGCCACCACCAGCGCGGTGCTGTCACCGCGTGCGAATACCAGCCACAGCGCGAGGGCAAGGCAGCCGATGCAGCCGAGCAGATCGCCACCGACGATCAGCCGCAGCATCAGCAGGTCCTTGCGTTTCATCGCAGAGAGGCCTGCTTCCGGCGCCGGTGCCGATGTCCACGCCTGCGACCAGGCCTGCAATTCCTCGTCAGCCATGCTGCCCTCCGAGCCTTGCGCGCACGAGGGCCTTGCCCCGGTGCAGCCTCACTGCTGCGTTCGATTCGCTGATGCCCAGCACCTCGGCGATCTCGCCCGTGCCGAGCCCTTCCAGCGCCAGCGACATCACCTGCTTCAGCGGCAGGCTGAGCTCTGCGACGGCCCGTTGCAGCGCCGCTGCCGCGTGGTGCTGCTCGGCCATCGCTTGCGGCGAGGGAGAGTCGTCTGCAATGTCGTGTGCAGCCTCGATGTCCAGCGTGGCCGGCGGCCGACGCGCGAGGTGCGTCATGGCACGGTTGGTCGCTACCCGCAGCACGAAGGTTCTCAGCGAGGCCTCGCCGCGGAATGCGGGCAGCGCCTGCCAGAGCGCCAGCGCGATTTCCTGCAGGAGTTCCTCGCGAAGGGCGGGCCGCCGCTCGTAGGCGGCGACCAATCGCGCCAGTGCCGCGCCGTGCTCGGCGAGGGCCTGACCGAAACGCTGCTCCCTCTCCCTGCGCTCCACCGGATGCTCTTCGTGTGCCTGTGTGTCTGTAGTCCGGCGGCTCACGGATTCCTTACACGGGCCTTGCGGGTGCACGTGAGCCGCGTCAGTGTAGCGCCGCGTCCTCCGACCTGGACCCATACGCATAACGAGGTCTGCCATGTCCCCGAAACCGCAGATTCAGGCCGCCGAAACGAGCCGTGAGTGGTACCTCGTCGGCGTATTGATGGTGCTTTACGTGTTCTCGTTCATCGACCGCCAGATCCTCGGCTTGCTGGTCGAGCCCATCAAGCGCGAGTTCGGCGTGAGCGACACGCAGGTGGGTCTGCTGCAGGGCCTCACCTTTGCCGTGTTCTATTGCACGCTCGGCATTCCCGCCGGCTGGCTGGTCGACCGCTTCAGCCGCCGGTGGATCGTGGCGATCGGCGTGTTCCTCTGGTCGATCGCGGCCACCGCCTGCGGCCTGGCTTCGGGTTTCTGGCAGCTCGTGGCGGCGCGTATGGGCGTGGGCGTCGGTGAGGCGGCGCTCTCGCCGTCGGCGTATTCGCTGATCGGTGACGCCTTCCCGCGCGAGCGTCTGGGCCGTGCGCTCGGCGTCTACAACATGGGCATTCCCATCGGTTCGGGCCTTGCGCTGATCCTGGGCGGACTGGTGGTGAACGCGGTCTCGACGAGCGATGCGGTCTACGTGCTGCCGCTGCTCGGCGAGGTGCGGAGCTGGCAGATGGTGTTCATCGTCACGGGGCTGCCCGGGGTGCTGCTCTGCCTGCTGATGTTCACGGTGCGCGAGCCGCCGCGTCGCGGCCTGCTCATGGCCGAGGGAGAGAGGCCACGTCACGTCAGCATGCGCGAGACACTGCGCTTCGTGTGGCAGCGTTTCGATTTCTTCGGCCCGTTCTCGATCGCGGTGGGGTTGCTCTCGATCATCGGTTACGGCTTCCTCGGCTGGCTGCCCACCGCGCTGCACCGGCGCTTCGATGTGCCGGTGGGTGATGTGGCCATCGTGAACGGGGTGTTCACGCTGGTGCTGAACACGGCGGGGATTTTCCTCGCGGGGCGCATCGCCGATGCGCTCGCCGGGCGTGGCGTGGGGGACGCCGCGATGCGCGTATGCGTGGTGATCGCGGTGTCCAACACGATCTGGGGCACGCTCGGGCCGCTGATGCCCACCTTGGGCAGCGCCTACGTCTTCCTCGCCTTCCTTGCCTGCACCATGAGTGCCTACACCGCCATGGCACCGCTCGCGATCAACATGATCACACCGAACCAGATGCGTGGCCAGGTCGCGGCGCTCTACCTGCTGATGAACAACCTGATCGGGTTGGGGCTCGGTCCCACGCTGATGCCGCTGGTGAGCGATTACCTGCTCGACGACCCGGCGAAGGTCTATCAGGCCATCGCCATCGTCACGGCGG
Organism: uncultured Gammaproteobacteria bacterium; assembly: GCA_903921135.1. Lineage (GTDB taxonomy): Bacteria > Pseudomonadota > Gammaproteobacteria > Pseudomonadales > UBA5518 > UBA5518. The sequence continues at coordinate 4,148 of CAIXOY010000098.1, read as the reverse complement.
GCTGTGGTGCGCTGGCGGCGGTGCTCTATGCCTGGATCTGCCCACGCTATGCGCGTCTGGTGAAAGAGGCCGCCGCGTGGAACTGACTCAGGACGCAGAGGCGCGGAAGAGGCTGCGTGCCATCAGCGCGAGCGCGGCCACGGCTGCGAGCAGCAGCGTCCACATGAGGTAGCGCTGCCAGGGTATGGCAGCGCGCGCGCGCTCCAGCGCCGTGGCGCCACCGAGTTCGCGCATCCCGCCGAGTGTTGCCACCTGCACCGCAGAGGCGCCCCCCGGCAGTGCTTGCCACAGACTCCCTAGCGGCTGCGCCTCCACCTGCCGTGCGCCACTGCCTGCAGCGAGCGTGTAGGGCCCGCCGCCGCGCGCAAGGAACACCACCTCGTCAGGCGTCCAGCCCACGGCCACGCGCGGCTCACCCGCGGGTGCGCTGCGTTCTTTGCCCACCGGCTGCAGGCGCCAGTAACGGTCACGTGTGAGGTCGACCGGCGCGTCGCCGCCTTCCAGCAGTGCCTCTCCCGTTTTCAGGCGGTAGGCGAGTACCCGGCCGCGTGGCTGCCACGGTCTGTCTGCCGCATCACGCGAGAGGATGTCGAACTCGGCCATATCGTTGTCCGCGGGCAGGCGTACGCGGATGCGCTCCACCGGGAGCGGCCCGCCGGTGTCGAGTTGCCAGCCGCCGGTGTCGGGCTCGGGTGTGGCCGTTATCGCCGTCAGCGTTTCCGTGTCCGTGCTTGCCTTGGTCTCGGAGAGCGCGAGCACGGTCCGCAGCGTGATGCCCACGCCCGCGTCGAGACGAAGCCGCAGATAGCGCTCGGGTGTGGCACCCAGCGCGAGCGTGTCCTGCACCAGGCGCTTGCCGTCGCGCTCCAGATCCGCGAGCGTGGCCTCGGCAAGGGGCTGCCAGGCGCCCAGTTCGCTGCCGGTCTCGAGGCGCGCGTGGCGCATGAAACCTTCAGGTGCACCGTCCCACGTGAGGCGCAGCGAGGTGATGCCGGCGCGCTCTTCGCCCGTGTCGATGATCCACGCGCTGCTGCCGTCCGGCTCTTGCGCGCCGGCGGGCGTTTCCATCTGCACCACTGCGCCACCGGCATCCACGCGCAGTTTCAAGGGGCCTGCGATCTGTGCGCCCTGTTGCGCGATCGCGTAGAAGGGCAGGGGGCGCTGCGCGGGCAGGGCAGCGTCGTCTCGCGGTCGTTCGAGGGCCTGCGGTACGGCTTGGCCCGCGCTGTTGAAGACGGCCATATCGGCGAGGTCGCTGCGCTGCAGTTGCCGGTAGACCGGCGCATCCAGCGTGACGCGGTAGGCAGCTGCCGTGACGTTGGTATCCAGATCGAAACCGTTCGCGTAATCCGTGGGTGCGGCGGGCGGCGCGCTGGCGAGCGCGGGCGCGCCGAGCGCGAGCGCCGCAAGAAGAACGTGGATTCTCATGGTGTGTGTTCCTCCGCGCGTCGTGGCGGCGCGGGTGAGAGATAACCGATCAGCAGCATCAGCGCGCCCGCGGCGATGAACGAGATGATGCGTGCCACTGTGCCGCGGTCGCCCAGATCGACGAAGAAGAGTTTGGCCACCAGCGCCCCCAGCAGCACCGCGCCGCCGATCCACAACGAACGCCGGCCGCGGCGCGTCGCGAAGACCATCAGCGCCAGCGCGCACACGCCCCACAACACCGAGGTGCTGCCCTGGAAGGTGGGCGAGCGGTGCAGCTCCGTCAGGGTGTAGGGCACCGCTGCCAGATGGTGCACGGCGCGGGCCGTGGCGATGTTCAGTGCCGCAAAGCCCGTGGCGCCCAGCGCGCGCGGCAGCCAGCGTTGCCACGGCGGGGCCGGGTCATGCGCGCTGCCCGTCACGCCGTGCCACCACAGCGCCACTGCGAGCAGCGTGCCCGCGCCCGCTAGGTCCAGCGGGTTCAGTAGCGGCAGGAAGGCGAGCGGCTCGGCGCTGCCACTGTCACCCGCGAACAGCAGCAGCAAGCTGAGCCCTGCCACCGCGAGCGGCAGCAGCGCGCTGCCCAGATAGACCGCGGCGAAAGGCTGCACGGGCCAGCGGAGCTTGTGGCCCTGTGCCGGCAACAGCACCAGCGCTGCGGCGACGGGCAACAGCCAGAGCGCGAGTTCCCAGCCGCGCGCGAGCTGCCACGTCCACCGCGCGCTCCACGCGAGACCCCATCCCGTGACATAGACCAGCAGCCACAGCGCCAGCGCGTGACCCCGCGCCAGCCATGCCGGCGACAGCCGCTCTTCACCGAGCTTGAGCGCGTGCCAGCAGGCCGCGAGTGCCGCGCACCAGCCAAGCCAGCGCAATTCCGCGACCGGCCCCGCGCCGTCTGCGGTCTCGCCGATCGCGACGAGGGCGAGCAGCACCAGCAGTCCTGCGGCTGCTGCATGGCCGCCCGTCCACTGCCTGGGCCGTGCGAGCCGTGCAAGCAGCACCGAGGAACCCGCCTGGAAGAGCAGCGTAGCCGCGCCGGCGTAATCGCCCGCGTGACGTGCGATCTCGCTGTCGCCCGCCACCAGCCACCAGCAGAGCCCCCAGAGGAGCAACGCGGTGGCGTTGTAGCGCTCGCCCGGTCGAAGCCCTGCGGCGCCGCGTGCGAGCAGGCAACTGCTGGCCAGCGCGCCTGCGCCGATCATCGCGCCGCCGAGGAAGCGGGTGTTGAGGAAAGCTGTCGTGCCTTCCTGCGTCATGCTGCCGTGGAGCGCGAAGGCCACGCCAGCCGCCACCTGCAGCACCACGCCTGCCATCCGTGCGAGCGGCCGCTGTTGGCGAAGGCCGATCCAGACGAGACCCGTGCCCTCCAGCGCCCAGGCGGCGGCCGTCAGGTGGCCGTCGAAGGCGAGCGGTATCGCAAGGCTCAGCGCCAGCACGCCGAGCGCGAGCAGCGCCTCGGTGAAGGTGCGCAGTTCGCTGCGGTGCTGGCGCTGCAGCCACGCGGCGGCGCCCAGATAGGCCGCACCCATGCCGACCGCGCTCCAGGCTTCGGCGAAGAGCATGCCTGAGACGAGCCGTGATTGCAGCGCGAACACGATGGCCGGCAGCCCGAACACCAATGTGCCGTCGACGCGCCCGCGCAGGTCCGGTGCCTGGCGCAGCGCGAACAGCACCGACACCGCGAGGTACAGCGCGAAGAAAAACACCAGAAAGGGCTCCACGCTCCCGAAGAACTCCGGCCGGTAATAGCTGTAGCCCCACTGGCTGCCGATCACGAAGGTGAAGAGAAAACCCGTGAGGTTCAGCGCGCGCCAGGCCTTGAACCAGGCCACGCCCACGATCCCGAGGTTCAGCAGCGCGTAGTAGCTGAAGAGCATCACGTGGCTGCCCTCGCCGGTGGAGGCCAGCACCGGCGCGAGGAATCCGCCAGCGGCACCCAGCGTGGCGAGCGCGTGCGCATCCTGCCGCACCGCCAGCACGCCCGAGAGCAGCACCACCGCGACCATCAGCACGAAACAGGCGCTGACCGGCAGCACCTCGTAGAGACGCGTGGCCGCGAAGGCCGTGAGGTAGAGAAGCCCAACACCCGCGCCCTGCAGCAGCAAGCCAAAGCTCGCGCGCGCACTGCGCATGCGGAAACCCGTCAGCAGCAGCGCGATCGCTGCCGCGGCGGTGCCGGCGAGGCGCACTTCCACGGGCGGCGCGTTGCGATCGATCGCGTACTTGAGCAGGAAGGCCACGCCGAAGAAGAGCAGCAGAACACCTGCCTTTGCCACCACGTTGCCGGTGGTGGCGTAGTGGCGCAGCGCGGCGAAAGCCTTGCCGAGCGCGGAGGGCTGCGGAGCGGAGCGGGGTTCTCCCGGAGGTTTCGGCGCGCTCTCCTTCGCAGTTGCTGTGGCGATGTCTGCTGCGGTTTCGGCGGTGGTCGTCGCCGCTGCGTTGACGTTTGCGTCGGACGCTTCGTGCGCGGTCGCGCTTGTCGCGGCAGGCTCTGCGGCGCCCGCCATCTGCGCGGCGTGCGCGGCCGACTCGAGCCTGAGCAGCCGGTCGCTCAAACGCATCTGGTTGCCGGCGAGCAGGCCCAGCAGAGCACCGAAAAAAGCCCCGCCCACACCGAAGTTGCCGCCGCCGATGCCCGCCAGCACCAGCATGAAGACCACGGTCATGACCGCATGCAGCATCGCGCGGCCTCAGGCGGGATCGAGCACCACCACGGGAAT
>CAIXOY010000097.1 GCA_903921135.1 uncultured Gammaproteobacteria bacterium | reverse complement strand
CGAAGGTCGAGACCGAATCCAGACCTACCGCGGCGCCAAAGCGCGACGCCTCCTCCTCCATGCGCTGGAGGATCAACAGATCCTGTCGCAGAACCCGCGCCTGCGCTTCATGACCCGCGGCTTCGGCCGCCGCAATGGCAATGCCGAGTTCTTCCTCGGTGACGGAAACCTCGAGGAGCTTCTGCTCGTGCATCTGCAACGAGCAGTCGCGACCGCCCAGCGTGGTGCACCACTCGCCATTGCCGATCACCTGGATTTCCTGGTGACGGGTGGTTTCGATGTTCAATTCGAGCAGGATGTTCTTGTTGTCACCCACGCCGGTGGCTTTCACCTCGGCCAGAATCTCGCGGGCTTTTTCGGGCGCGGGCGCCGCCGCCTTCGCAATGCGCTCCTCCAGGCTTGCGCCTTCGAAAGAGGCGGGAGAGGCAAGGATGCGCTGCCCCTTGCCACCGCCGCCGCCGATCGCTTTCAGGCGGATGCGGTTTTGCGGATAGCGCTGGTAAAGCTCGCGCAGCCGCAGCACGAGTTCCTCACACATCTCGTCGACCGTGTAGACGTCCACGCCCTTACGGCCAGCTGCGTTCAGCACAGCGTCGACCTGAGTCTCGATCGACACCCCCTCTGCAAAGACACTGTCCGGGATGCCGAGCGCGTGCGCGACGGCAAGCGCGCGCAGGGCCCCTGCGTCAGGATGCTTGCGCAGCAGCGTGAGCGTGGTGAGGTTGTCGATCCCCGGCGTGACGCTGACGCCCACGGTGAGTGCGGTGCGCTTTGCCTCGTCCTTGAAACCCGCGCCGCGCACCGTGCGGCTGCACGGCCCGATGAATCGCAGGCCTGCTTCCTCGAGCGATTTGACGAGTTCTTCGTCCTCGGACATGAATCCATAACCCGCGAACACCGAGTCATAGCCGTTGTCGTGGGCGATGGCGATGATCTGGCGGATACGCTGCGTGCGCTCTTCTTTGCTCGCGCCCGTGTAGTCGGGCACGCGGTGCACGCGCTGCGGATCGGTGAGCGTACGCAGTTCGGGCGCCAGCGCGTTGGAGAACGTGATCGAGTCCTTCTCCGAGAGCAGGATCCCGTATCCGTGGATGCCCATCTCGTCGAACACGTCCATCGCTTCGCGGCGGATGGGCCCGCGGCAGATGATGAGCGGGCGCATGCCGGTGCAGGTGAACCCCCGCACCCAGGCGGAGGGATGGTTGGCGAGCCGGCGATCCCGGTGTACGAGTGGGTTGCCGAGGTAGTGTTCGTTGCTGCTGCGCACGGTCGGGTGTCTCTCCGCAGGGGGTTCGCGTCAGTGGAATTCGCGCTGTACGCCGTTGAACGGGCCAGGCTCGTAGTGACGCAGATGGAAGAGCAGGTTCTCGGCAAGCACCTTGCGGAGATCCGAGGGCATGACGATCTGCGAGATCGATCCGAGGCTGAGCGCCTCGTTGGGGTTCATCAGTTCCTTTTCATAGCGCGTGGCGAGCGCTGCTTCCTGCTCTTTGGCCCAGGCATCGACCTGTTTCTTCGCTTCCGCCTCGGCGTCCGCAACGCCGTCAGCCCGCAGCGCTTTCAGCGCCTCGGCGAGACGCGACTGGCGTGCAGCACGCACCGCACGCAGTTCGTCCTTGTAGACGAACTCGACGCCTGCGGGCCCCATCACAGCCGCGCGCGTCGTGGGGAGCGCGATCACCATGTCGGCGCCGGTGGGGTAGTTGTTGAACGAGGCATAGGCGCCGCCGAAGGCGTTGCGCAGGATCACGAGGAAGCGCGGCGTGCGCAGGTCGATGATCGCGTCGAGCATGGCGCGCCCGGCCTGAACGATACCGCCGGTCTCCTGCTCCCGCCCGGGCAGGAAGCCGGTCGTGTCCTCCATGAACACCACGGGGATGTTGTAGAGATTGCAGAAGCGGATGAAGCGCGCGTTCTTGTAGGCCGCCGCGATGTCGATCTGCCCCGAAGCCACGGCGCTGTTGTTGGCAACGAAGCCCACCACCTGACCGCCAAGGCGCCCGAAGGCCGTGATGGTGTTGCGCGCACGGTCGGGCTGCACTTCCATGAAGTCGCCGTGGTCACAGAGTTGCTGGATGATGATGCTGACGTCGAAGGGCGTGTTGAAACCGGTGGGAGAGTTGAAGGCCTTGCGCAGCAGGATGTCCACGTCCCAGGTCTTGCGGTCCACGGGGTCGGACGTCGGCTGGTACCGGGCCAGTTCGCCGTTGTTGTTAGGGATGTAGTTCAGGATCTCGCGGACTTTCATCAGCGCGCCCACTTCGTCTTCGACGACGAAATCGGTCACGCCGCTCTGCGAGTGCACCAGAGGGCCGCCGAGTTCGTCCGGCGTGACGTCCTCACCCAGAACGGACTTCACCACGCCGGCGCCCGTCAGGCCGAAGAAGGTGCCACGCGGCTGGATCACAAAGCTGCCCTGACGCGGCAGGTAGGAGCCGCCGCCAGCATTGAAACCGAACATGCACATGATGCTCGGCACCACACCGCTCACCTTGCGCAGCGCGGTGAAGGCCTCGGCATAACCGTCAAGACCACCGACGCCCGCCGGCACGTAAGCCCCGGCGCTGTCGTTCAGGCCGACCAGCGGGATACGCCGCTTGCCCGCGAGTTCGAACAGCCGCGCGAGCTTGCGGCCGTTGGTGGCATCCATGGAGCCTGCGCGCACGGTGAAATCGTGCCCGTACAGCGCCACATCACGCCCGTTCACGCGGATGATCGCCGTGACCAGTGATGCGCCGTCGAGGTTCTCGCCCCAGTTCTGGAAGAGCACCGTGGGCTCACCGTCGGCCAGCACCGAGATGCGTTCCCAGATGGTCATCCGGTCTTTCTGGTGCTGGCGCTCGATGTTGACCACACCGGCGGCCTGGCGCGGACGACGCTGCAGCGCGAGGCCCTCGGCCAGCGTCTGCTCGTAGAGACCGGGCTGATAGCCCACCTGCCCAGGCACCGTGAAGGCGTGCTCGGGTTCGTCGTGGAAGGGGTTCTGCAGGGAGTAGGCGGGACTCCGCTCGTCGCTCATCGTGCCGCAGTCCTTGAACAAAGAGGAAAAAAGTTCACGCCGCACACAAACCGCGTGGCGCCCGAAAAATGGCACACTGCACCGGACTTTCCGGCCGTGTGCATGGTCACCGGCAAGCCGCTAGGCAGGCCGGCAAAAAACCCCGCAAGATTAGGCAGTTAGGGCGGCAAGATCAACCGCCGGAGGCGAATCGCTTGCACGTGCAGGATGTAGTCCCCCTGCCCTATCTCGCAGATCCTTGCGGGTACTTCGCGCGCATCCGCCATCGCCGGGGTGCCGTGCTGCTCGACAGTGCTCGGCCCTACAGCCATGAGGGCCGCTTCGATCTGCTCTCGAGTGACCCTGTCGCGCAGGTCGAGTCGCGCCGCGGCATCACGCGCGAATGGCACGCCGGTCGCGAGCGCGCCGCGAGCGGCTCACCCTTCAAGGTGCTTGCAACACTGCTCGATGAACTCGCGCCCCAAGGCTGGCAACTTCCCGGCGAATGGCCCTTCTCTGGCGGCGCCATCGGCTGGTTCGGCTATGGGCTCGGCGCGCGCCTCTCCCGAACACCGTGGCGTGACCCGGGCGCTCTGCCGGATCTTCGCGTTGGCATCCACGGCTGGGCGTTGATGCAGGATCACGAACTCCGGCGCAGCGCCGCGATTTTCACGCCTTTGGTGGGTCAGGCGCTGCGCCAGGAGATCCTTCGCGAACTCGGACAGTCCACGACAGCACCAGAACCGTTCAGAACCACCTCCCCGTTCCGCTCGAACATGGACCGTGCCGGCTATGCCTGCGCCTTCGCCCGCATCCGGGAGTACATCCTCTCGGGAGACGTCTACCAGGTGAACTTCGCGCAGCGTCTGAGCGCGGGCGGGCGAGGTGATCCATGGGAAGCGTACCTGCGGCTGCGCCGGCGCATGGCCTCGCCTTTCTCGGCCTTCATGGCAGACGGTGAGAGCGCGCTGCTCAGTCTCTCGCCAGAGCGCTTCCTGAGGGTCTCAGGTGGGAGAGTGGAAACACGCCCCATCAAGGGCACTGTGCGCAGGGGGCAGGATCCGGAGACCGACCGCGCACGTGCCGACGCCCTGCTCGCCTCGGCCAAGGATCGTGCCGAGAACGTGATGATCGTCGACCTGATGCGAAACGACATCGGGCGCGCCTGCCGCACGGGCAGTGTGCATGTCGGAAAGCTCTGCTCGCTCGAAAGCTACGCGAACGTCCACCATCTGGTCAGCGTGGTCACTGGCGAGCTCTCTCCTGACGAGACACCGCTCAGTCTGCTGGAGCACTGCTTCCCGGGGGGATCCATCACGGGCGCGCCGAAGATACGCGCCATGCAGGTGATCGACGAACTCGAACCCGACGCGCGCAGCGTTTACTGCGGCTCCGCAGGATACATCTCCTTCGACGGCAACATGGACACCAGCATCACGATCCGCTCGCTCGCTTGGGACGGAGACGAAATCCACGCCTGGGGCGGTGGCGGTATCGTTGCCGACTCCGCCTGCGATACGGAATACCGTGAGAGCCTGACGAAGGTCGAACCGCTGCTGGAGGAGCTGCAACCAGGCGCGATCGCGGCCCTGCTCAGAGATCCCTGATGCTCGCCGCCCGGAAGGCATCGCGCAGACGCGGGTAGCCCACCACCGACGGAAACTGAGGGAACTCCGCGATCACCCGCTCGGGCGCATTGAACAGGATGCCCGCGTCGGCCTCGGCGAGCATGGTGGTGTCGTTGTAGGAGTCGCCCGCCGCGATCACACGGAAATTGAGCGACTTGAGCGCCTTCACCGCCTGGCGTTTGGGGTCCTTCTGACGCAGGACATAGTCCGTCACCCGCCCGGCCGCGTCCGCTTCCAGACGATGGCAAAACAGGGTCGGGTTGCCCAACTGCCGCATCAGCGGCGCAGCGAATTCGTAATAGGTGTCCGAGAGGATCAGAACCTGGAAGCGCTCGCGCAGCCAGTCGAGGAATTCCCCTGCTCCCTCCAGCGGCTGCATGGTCTCGATGACGGCCTGGATGTCCGGCAGCTTCAGCCCGTGCTGGTCGAGCAGGCGCAGGCGCTGCTTCATCAACACGTCGTAGTCGGGCACATCCCGCGTGGTGGCACGCAATTCCGGGATGCCCGTGCGATCGGCAAATTCGATCCAGATTTCCGGGATGAGGACCCCTTCGAGGTCCAGGCAGGCAAGTTCCATGATATTCCTCAACAGCAACGCCGCATCGCGGCAGGTCAATAGGTGGGCAATTCCATATCGGCGAAAAGCTCGTCCAGCGCGCCCGTGCCGTGACGCTCGCAAGCCGTCTCGATCACACGCCGGGTGAGATGTGGTGCGAAGAGTTCGATGAACTCGTACATGAAACCGCGCAGGAAGGTTCCGCGCCGGAAGCCGATGCGGGTCACGCTGGGCTTGAAGAGCGCGCTCGCGTCCAGAACCACAAGATCGCTGTCCTGCACATCGTCCACGGCCATGCGCGCCACGATGCCGATGCCCAGTCCCAGACGAACATAGGTCTTGATGACGTCTGCGTCCGTCGCGGTGAAAACGACGCGCGGTGTGAGCCCCTTCTCGCGGAAGGCCTCATCGAGCTTCGAGCGGCCGGTGAAGCCGAAGACGTAGGTGACGATGGGGTGCTTCGCTACATCTTCCAGCGTGAGCCGCCGAAGCGCGGCGAGCGGATGACCGCGCGGCACCACCACGCAGCGGTTCCAGCGATAACAGGGCATCATCACCAGGTCTGCAAAATGCTCCATCGCCTCGGTGGCGATGGCGAAGTCCACTGTGCCCGCGGCGGCCATCTCGGCGATCTGCACGGGCGTGCCCTGGTGCATGTGCAGAGACACCTCCGGATAGCGCTCCATGAATGCCTTGATCACGGGCGGCAAGGCGTAACGGGCCTGGGTGTGCGTGGTAGCGATGGCCAGCGTGCCGCGCTGGTCGTTGCGGCACTCCTGCGCGACCTGGCGAATGGCCTCTGCGGTGCGCAGGATCTCGCCGGCCCGCGCGAGGATGGCTTCGCCAGCGGGTGTTACGCGGGTCAGGTGTTTGCCGCTGCGCTCGAAGATCTCGACGCCGAGTTCATCCTCGAGCAGGCGGATCTGTTTGCTGATACCCGGCTGCGAGGTGTAGAGCGCCTGAGCGGTGGCAGAGACGTTGAGGTCATGGCGTGCCACTTCCCAGATGTAGCGCAGCTGCTGGAGTTTCATGCGCGGGGGGCCCTTTCAGCGATTGGCGATGCCATGGGGAACATGTCCGGTGGGGACCAGTTCGCTGGCAGGTTCGCAATGCGCTTTCTGGTCGTCGAAGAACACGTCTGCACCGTAGGCCGCGAGGAATTCAGCCTTGGTCATGCCGCCGAGAAACAGTGACTCGTCGATGCGGATGTTCCAGGCACGCAGCGTGCGTACCACGCGCTCGTGCGCAGGCGCGGCACGCGCCGTCACCAGCGCGGTGCGTATCGGGCAGGCGTCGTGCGGGAACTCGTGCTGCAATCCGTGCAACGCAGACAGGAAGGCCTTGAAAGGCCCGCCAGACAGGGGCTCGCGCGCGGCCTGTTGCTCGCTCTGTGTGAAGGCAGCGAGCCCCTGGCTCTTGTAGACCTGCTCTGCCTCGTCGGAAAAGAGCACGGCATCCCCGTCGAAAGCGAAACGCAGTTCCGGATCGTTGGCGGCGGCAGCGCCGGAGGGCAGGAAGGTCGCGGCGGCCACGCCCTGCTCGAGTGCCTGCCGTACATCGCCGGCCTCCGTGGACAGAAAAAGATGGCAGCCGAAAGCGCTCACGTAGCGCCAGGGGCTACGCCCACCACAAAACGCGGCGCGAGAGATCTTGAGGCCATGGTGCTGGATGCTGTTGAAGACCCGGAGCCCCGTATCGGCCGTGTTCCTCGAGAGCAGGATCACTTCCACTCGCGGGTCCCCCGAGAGCAGATCGTTAAGGCGCAGCAGCTTCTGCACCAGCGGGAAGGCATCGCCGGGGGCCAGAATCTCGTCCTCGTGCGCGATCTGGTAGCGATGATAGGCGTCCACTCCCTCCCGCTCGAAGATCTCGTGGCTTGCGTCCAGATCGAAGAGCGCGCGCGAGGAGATCGCGATCACCAGCTTGTTGTCAGCGGCTGCGACCATGGGGTGTGTGGCTCTCCGTGGCAGGGCAGGTAGTGTCGCATTCCCGCGCAGCGGCGAGAACCCGTTCTCTCAGTCGGTGCCCAGCACCTGAGCACGCTGGGGAAAGAGGCCGAAGATTCCGCCAGTGTGCACGAAGACGATGTCCTCACCGTCACAGAGCCGTGATGCCGCGAGTTCCTGCAACAGCCCGTGGAAGGCCTTGCCGGTGTACACGGGGTCGAGCAGCAGTCCCTCGGTCCTCGCCACGCGTCGGATGGTCGCCAGGGTGGCTGCATCCGAT
>CAIXOY010000096.1 GCA_903921135.1 uncultured Gammaproteobacteria bacterium | reverse complement strand
GTAGAGCAGCGCGCAGCCGCCGTCGCGCTCGTTGTAGAAGTACTTGGCCGTGTTCGCGCCCTGCCCGTCGGTCTTCGCCCAGCGATAGCCCCAGTCACGCAGGCGTTGCGTCGCGGCATCGCCGTGCATGCCGATCAGGGAGCGGAAATCAGGATAACGGTTGCCCGGGTTGTACCCACCGTTCGGCTGATTCACGGGCGGGCGCGCATTGGGGGGCGGGTAATAGCCGCCATTGGGGTTGTTGATGGGGGGGCGCGACTGCGGCGGCGGGTGGTAGCCACCATTGTTCGCCGGTGGACGCGATTGGCCGGGGTTGTAGCCGCTATTGCCCTGCTGCGTGCTCTGACCCGGCGTCCAGTTGCCCCTCGATTCGGCTGCGGGCGCAGGCGCTGTCTTGTTGCTCACTGCCGCCGGAGGCTCATTCGCCGGTGTCGCCTCGCGCGTCTGCGCGCTTGCGTTGGCGGCAGCAATGCCAAGTGCCAACGCCAGAACCACACCACCCACTGCCCCGCCTGTCGTTTTCATGCGCATGTCCTTCCAGCTGTGTCGAGTTGTTATCAGCCCCTGCGAGCACACGGATGCTAGCAAAGCCCCTCAGTTGGAGGCGAGCGCTGCCTGCCGCGTCGCGATCACGCCCATCAACGCATGCCACGAGGCCGTGAACGCGGCGGCACCCTGCTGCTGCAACTGCGCCGCGAGCTGCGCGGTGTCCACGCCCGCCTGCGCGATGGCAGCCAACACACGCGCCGCATCCAGACCATCGTCCGGTGCCGCACCGTCTACGGCAGGCGCATGGGCAAGCGCATTCAGCGTGGCTTCGGGCAGGGTGTTCACCGTCTGCGCAGCTGCCAGCGTGTGCACGTAGAGCGTGGGTGAAGCCGCCGGGTCCTTGGTGCCTGTGCTGGCAAACAGCAGGCGCTGATGCGTAGCAAAACCACTCCAGCGCGCGGAGCGCAGCAGCCCGCGGCAGGCCGCGAGCGCGCTCTGCGCGACAGCGATGCCCAGCCGGTTGTTCAGTTCCGCCGGCACCTTGCCGGCCACCGCCGTGTCCCAGCGGCTCACGAACAGCGAGGCAACAGAGGCGATGTCCGTCGAGAGCCCCGCCGCCTTGCGCCGTTCGATACCGCGCGCCCATGCCTCGGCCGCCGCCAGGTACTGCTCGACTGAAAACAACAGCGTCACATTCACGGGCACACCGGCAAAAATGGCTTCTTCGATCGCCGGCAGGCCTTCGGCCGTGCCCGGGATCTTGATGAACAGGTTGGGCCGCGCCGCGCGAGCGTGGAGCCGGATCGCCTCGGTCACGGTGCTCGCCGCGTCATACGCCAGCAGCGGCGACACTTCCAGCGACACCCAGCCATCCACACCAGCGCTCGCCGTGTGGATGGGCAGGAAGGCATCCGCAGCGCGTTGCAGATCGGCCAGCGCCAGATCCTCGAACACTGCCTCGGCCGTGGGCCCCGTGCCCGCCGCGCGGATGGCCGCGTCATAGGCGCTGCTGCCCGTGATGGCCTTCTCGAAAATCGTGGGGTTGGAGGTGAGCCCGGAAACGGCGAAATCGCGGATGTAGGCGTCGAGGCCGCCGTTGTCGAGCAGGTCACGGGTGATGTTGTCCAGCCACAGGCGCTGGCCCAGCGCGTGGAGTTGCGACATCGGTGTGGTTGCAGTCATGCGGAGTTCTCGCGGGTTTGCTCCGCCGAGGATAGCGCCGATATGCTGCGGCTGCATTTCACCGCAGGCTCCGGGAGATATCGCATGCATTTCGACAACCGCATCACGCGCATGCTCGGCATCGAGATCCCCGTGATACAGGCGCCCATGGGTTGGATCGCGCGCGCACCGCTGGCCTCGGCCGTGTCCAATGC
>CAIXOY010000095.1 GCA_903921135.1 uncultured Gammaproteobacteria bacterium | reverse complement strand
TGTCACGGTGTACCTGCACCGGCATTCGGCGCACCGTGCGCTCGAACTCCATCCCGCGCTGTCGCACTTCTTCCGCCTGTGGCTGTGGCTCAGCACCGGCATGAACACCTGCGCGTGGACCGCCATCCACCGCAAACACCACGCCTTCTGCGAAACCGCCGAGGACCCGCATTCGCCCGTGGTGCTCGGCCTGCGTCGCGTGCTGCGCGAGGGCGCCGAGCTCTACCAGCAATCCGACACGGCCGAGATCCGCGAGAAGTACGGCAAGGGGACGCCGGATGACTGGATCGAGCGTCACGTCTACCGCCACGCGCAGCTCGGCGTCGCCTTGATGCTCGTGCTCGATTTGCTGGTGTTCGGCGTGGCGGGGCTGGCGGTCTGGGCGATCCAGATGGCGTGGATACCCTTCTTCGCCGCGGGCATCATCAACGGCGTGGGGCACGCCATCGGGTACCGCAATTTCGAGGTGCCGAACGCCGCCACCAACATCCTGCCGTGGGGCATCCTGATCGGTGGAGAAGAGCTGCACAACAACCACCACACCTTCCCCAACTCCCCGAAACTCTCCGTGAAGCCCTGGGAGTTCGATCTTGGCTGGGCGTGGATCTGCGTGTTCCGTGCGCTCGGTCTTGCCCGAATCCCGCTGGTACGCGCGAGCGTCATGCAGGTTCCCGGCAAGCAGTCGATAGACCTCGACACCGCGTGGGCTGCGATCAGCGACCGCTTCGCGATCATGAGTCGCTACGCGGACCGTGTGATCGCGCCGCTCGTGGCGCAGGAGCGCAAGCGCGCCGGCGCCACGGGCAGCCGTCTGCTGGCGCGCGCGCGAAAGCTCCTCAGCCGCGACCAGGCTCTCATCGATCCCAGCGCACGGGAGCAACTCGAGCGCATCCTGAACGAGCACCCGAGCCTCGCCCCGATCTACCAGATGCGCCTCGAGCTGCAGGAGGTCTGGCAGCAGCGCGCGCGGGGGGCGCAGCACATTCTCGGGGCACTTCGCGACTGGTGCGAGCGTGCCGAGCAGAGCGGCATCGAGACCCTGCAGGAGTTCGCCGCACACCTGCGCAGTTACACACTGGCGCAGGAACATCGCCTTGCCACCACTTCAGGGAATACCCCATGACAACTCCGCTCTGGTGCCTGCTGATCGCCGTCCTGATGCCCTACGTGCTCGCCTTCAGCGGTGCCGGCTTCCGGCAGCGCCAGCTTGGCAGCGTCGATAACCGGCATCCGCGGCAGCAGGCACTGCAACTGACCGGCGCGGGTGCGCGCTGTTACGCGGCGCAGCAGAACGCCTGGGAGGCGCTGGCCGTGTTCACGGCAGCGGTGACCGCCGCCCATCTTGCGGGGGCCGCGGCCGACACGTCCGCGCTCGCGGCGCAGGCCTTCATCGCCGCCCGCGTGGTGCACGCCGTGGCGTACATCACGGACCGCGACAAACTCCGGGGGCTCGCTTTCGTCGCGGGGATGGGATGCTGCATCGCCTTGTTCGTACTGGCCGCACGCGCAGGCTGAAGCCACACTTTCCCGCGTAGCCCTGCCGGCAGGAGCCGTGTAGAGTCCCGCCCCCCGGGCCTCCGCAAGCCCGCGGCACGGTTTGCAACAGAAAACGACGGGCCCGGGCCCAGATCCCGGTGAAAGCCAGAGCAATAGCATGTCCGAACCGGCCGAGAGCCCATCGAACACCAC
>CAIXOY010000094.1 GCA_903921135.1 uncultured Gammaproteobacteria bacterium | reverse complement strand
TCGAAATTGAACTCGGGGTCCCAGTAGAGGCCGTTAGGTGGGGCATCGATCCGGTTGCCGGGAGCCTCGCGGCGCGTGGCGACCAGTTCGTCGCCGCGCTGCTCGCTCAGCAGCCTGAAGACATGGTAAATCGGCATCCGCACACTATGGGGATCGTCCGGTCCGGCGACCTTATATCCCATCCCTAAAAGTGGGTATGCAACGGGCCAGGTCGGCCAGTAGCCCCAGTCGTCGGGCGAGCCCTGCCAAGGGATATGGCTGGCGAGCGCGGTGCGGTATTCGGGTCGCACCTGCATCGAGAACATCTCCTGTGAGCCGTTGCCGAAATTGTGCCACATGGCCGCATGGATATGCTCGCCGGGCACGCTTTTCTCCATCAGGAAAAGCAGGATGTCAGCCATGAACAGGCCCGAGGCCATGGTGCGCGCCATGGACCCTCGGTGGCTTATCTCCTTCGTCGGGAAGATCATCCCGGTGATGTCGCCCGCCCACTCGCCGACGATAATTCGTGGCAGCGGGTCTTGCTTAGCGCCCTGCTTCATCAGTTCCACCACGACCTCGTAACACTCGCGGAATTTCGTTCCCCAGCCGTAGTAGTGCTTCCATTCGTCGTCCGTCCCGAGGAAAGGATAGGAACCGTCCCAGCCGTTTGCTGGGTAGGTATGCCAGTCGAAATAGTCCACAGGGGTTTTCAAATGCTCGAGGAAGGCGCGGGCGAACTCTCCGCTGGTGGCGAAATTGATATCCGGCTTGCCCTCCTGGGCAGGCGTGCCCAAACCGGAAAGAGGGCGCTCGATATTGACGAAGGGCACGACGATCCTGGCATCCGGCACCAACTTCCGGATCTGCGGCACCAGCCGTTCGATCGCCTCGGCGTACTCCTTGGCACCCTGGGCGTTGCTGTGGAAGCCTTGTGGGTAGTCGTGTACCTCGTTGCCGAGTTGCCAGTAGCGGATGCGATAAGGCTCCTTGCGCCCGTTGGCGACACGCTTGGTCGACCAGTCAATTCCATCACCGTCGATATCGCCATTGCCGACCAGATACTCGATGAAGCCCCGGATGGATTCCTCTGGCTCGCCCACGAAGTTGATCTGCATTAAAGGCTCGATGCCGAACCGCTCACACATCTTGAGAAAGGTATCGAGATCGCCGGTGTCGAAGGGCTTCCCGTCGGGATTCTTGCCGATGTGGTCCTGCCAATAGAAATTCGCCCACGAGCCGCGATGGTCGCCGCGGCTGAAGACGAAGCCGCCGGGATAGCGGGCCATCCGCAATTTCGAATCGGCGATGTCCTTTGCCACCTGCTCGGGATATTGGCAAAAACGCATCGGGTTGGTCTTGTGGTCGATCCCTGCCCCGAAGACATAGGGACTTATGGGCCCCAGACTGCGCTCGGGGAAAATCTCGATATCCACGCGCGGTGGGTCGGCGGCGCAGACGCAGGCCGTAATACCGCAAAAGGCCAACAACGCCGTCCCCAATCGCACCGCCTGAAGCAGTGCAACAGTCCCTTGAACAAGTCCATAGCCACGTGATCCTTTAGATTGTGTCATGTATCATCGTTCGTTTACATTGGTGGAAATTGGCCGAAATGCGCCGCAAATCTCGATCGGGGCGTCCATTTTCAAATTGTACATGTCCTGATGCTAATCACAGGCTGGAAGCCTTTGTCACGAGGTCCTGTCACAGACTTGCTAGCCGAGCTCCGGCAAGCCGTAGGGCTCGCGATAATTTTTGCTGAGCAGTGCGTTGGCCTCGTCGCAGTCGATGAAGCGTTCGGTGGCGGGATCGAAGTCGACTCGGCCGCGGGTACGGAAGGCAATTTCGCCGAGATGAACCAGAGCACAGCTGCGATGAGCAACATCGGCAGACGCCTTTGTCGGTGTGCGATGTCGGACGGCATTGAGGAACTCGGCCATGTGTTCGGCGTAGCCCCGCTGGCCGCGCAGCTCTTTGCCTTCGGTTGGGCCGGGAGTTCCTTTCGGACCTTGAAAGACGCTGAACGCTCCGCGGCGCGAGAAAATCATGTAGCCCTCGGTGCCGTAGAAGACGTTGCCGTTGTCAAACCCGTGCAGGCCGTAG
>CAIXOY010000093.1 GCA_903921135.1 uncultured Gammaproteobacteria bacterium | reverse complement strand
TTCCTGAACGATTCACACACGCCCGGTCCCGACAGCGCGGTCATGCGCTTCCTGATCGCCGAGCGCGACATCCAGGGCTTCGGTGTGGAAACGGTGGGGACGGATGCAGGGCAGGCCGCCATGTTCGACGTGCCGTTCCCCTGCCACACGCTGATGCACGGCGCGAACAAGTTCGGGCTGGCGAGCCTCGCGAATCTCGACCGCCTGCCGGCGACGGGTGCGATCGTCGTGGCCGCGCCGCTCAAGCTGAAGAACGGCTCCGGCAGCCCGCTTCGCGTCGTGGCGCTGGTGCCGCGCTGATCCTGCCTGCTCAGGGCGCCGCCGCGCAGGGCTGGCGTGCCAGCCATGCGTTGGCGGGGCGTGCGCGCACCAGCCCAACGCCGTAATCGGGGTCACGGCCCGGTGCGCCGAGGTCCTGGGCGGTAGCGACCAGCGCCTGTCGTATCGTCTCGCTGCTGCACTTCGGGTAACGGCTCCACACCAGAGCGGCAACACCCGCCACGTGTGGTGTGGCCATCGAGGTGCCGCTGAAGTAATCGTACGGCCAGTTGCTGAAGGCGAGGGTCGCGGTGGTGCCCAGGTACGCTTGCAGCAGGCTCAACCCGGTGGCGCGGTCCGTGCCTACGATCGGTATTCCCACGCGGGTGTCGCCTAGGGTCCCATACACCGGGCCTGCCTCGTCGGCGCGGTTGTAGACCACCGCGCCGATGCCACCTGCAGCCTCGCAGCTCAGTGCTTTCTCGTTGAAGAAATACGTCCCTCGCTCGATCAGGCAGATGGCGCCCTGTGCACCTGCGCAGTCGGCGGCCGTCCCCGCAAGGCCGCAGTTCACGATGCGCCCGGTGACCGGCGCGGTGGGGATGGGGAAGTTGTCCATCGGCACCACGGTCTGGGTGCCGAGCGCGGTCGTCAGTTCGGCTTTGGCCGTGCTGCCGCGCGGCACGGTCGACAGCACCGAGACACCCGGCGCGGCGAGCAGCACCCGGTTGTTGAAGTTCGAGAAGCTCGCCCGTTGCAGGGTTTCGTCTACAGCTGCCACAGATATCACGCTGGGATAGGAGGCGGGGTACGAGAGCAGCGAGCTGCCGTCGTTGCCTGCCGCGGCCACCGCGATCACGCCGGCCGAGCGTGCGTTCCTGAACGCGATCTGTTCTGCGAAGGAGGGATCCCCGCCGCCCAGGCTCATGTTGATCACTTTCGCCCCGGCTGCCATGCAACGGTCCAGCGCCGCGATGAGGTCGGAGGAATAGACCCACTCGTCGTTGCCGTCGAAGACCTTGACGATGTGCATGGGTACGCGGGGAAAAACGCCTACCACGCCCACCGCGTTGTTGCGCGCGCCGATGGTGCCAGCAACGTGGGTGCCGTGCCCTGAAGGATCCTGCGTCCACAGGCCCGCTCCCAAGGGGTCGTCATCGCCGCTTACGGTGGGCTTGAGTGATATGTCCTCGTGGCCGAGGTCATAGCCGGAATCGATCACGCAGGTCTTGATACCGGCTGTTGTCACGCCGGGGAGCCCTGTGGCCTTCACCGCGCTCACACCGTAGGGAACGAGCTGTGAGCTCGCTGCCGTAGCGGCCGGCTGTTTGTCAGCGCCGCTCGGGCGGGCACGAAGTATCGAAACCGGATAGCGGGGAGGGTCGGGTTCAACGAGCAACACGTCCGGCTCGAGGGCCATCTGCGCCGCCTCTGCGGCGCTCAGGCGTACGGCAAGCGCATCGTGGCGGGGCAGATGACGTTCGATGCGCAGGCGCGCAGCGCTGCTCGCGCGTGCCCCCTTGCCCGGCTGGTAGGTGACGATGTAGCGCTCTGTTCCCCGCGGCTCTGCACCCACCGCAGTTGCGGCAAGCAGGACTGCGCAGAGCGCGAATGCTGATCCGATGATGCGCACGTGGCAGGCTCCGGGGTGAGGCTACGGTTCTGTGCCGAGTCTACCGGAGGGCACCTGCAGGGCACTACAGGGAGGGATCTGAGCGGGCTTCAGCTCCCCGTGGGCCCGCCCATCTGCACGATCTCGAAGAGGTAACCGTCGGGATCCCGGATGAACGCCACGTCGACGTTCCACTCGGCGAGATGAACCGGCTCCGACACAGATTCCGCACCGGCGGCAAGCGCTCGCGCATGGAGACCGGCGCAATCATCGGTGTTCAGATAGAGCTTCCAGAGGCCGTGGCCGTGCTCTATCGGCTGATCGTTGCCGTGGTGCTGCGCCAGTTGGATGCGGTTGCCGCTGGCGCCCTCGAGCACCACTTCGCTCACGCCGGGAATCTCGATGCGGTGCGTTACCGAGAGGCCGAGCCCCTCTGTGTAGAAGCGCTCGCTGCGGGCGAGATCGCTCACGTTGATGCAGTACTGGTCGAGGCTGACGCGCATGCGGGTTTCCTCCGTGGGTTTCGTTCAGGCGGCGTTCCGGAAAAGACGTTTTTCCGGCCCGATGCGTGCTACCAGCGGTGCCAGCGCGGCGCGATCGAAACCGTAGAAATCCGCGGCGTTGCCGCCGAGCATGGCCTCGATCTCGGCATCGGGCAGGCCGCGGAAGACCTCGACCATCATCTGCTGCGTGAGTGGCCATGTACCTTCGGGGTGCGGGTAGTCGCTGCCCCACATGATGGTCTGCAAGCCGATCTGGTGACGCAGTTCGGCCTCGCGCCGCGACATCGCCGAACTGCCCACGCGCACGTTGCGCCGGAAGTACTCGCTCGGCTTCATGCTCAGATGCTCTTTGTAGCCGGTGCCGAGCTTGGCCGAGAAGTGGTGATCGCCGTAGCGCTGATCCATCAGTTGCAGGAGTTCCGGCACCCAGATGGTGCTGCCCTCGGTGACCGCCACGCGCAGCCCCGGGAAGCGCTCGAAGACGCCGCCCCAGATCATGAACACCAGCGGCCGTGTGAGCCACCACGCCACCTCGGTGACGTAGATGCCGAGCCCGCCGGGGAGCGCCACCGGCGGCTCTCCATCGGTCTGCACGCCGAAGATCGAAGCCCCGAAGTATTCCTCCATCGGCGCCGCGCCCGAGTGGAAGTGGATCACCATGCCGAGGTCCTGGCAGGCGGCCCAGAGCGGATCGTATTTGGGGTGATGGTAGGGCGACTGCCCGGTCATCATGTGCGGCAGCATGATGCCGCGCAGGCCGTTCTCACGGGCCCACTTCACTTCCTGCACCGCCACGTCCACACCCCAGTAAGGCGTGATGAGCGCGAGCCCGAAACGTCGCAGTGGGCAGGCCCCCACGAACTCCGAGAGCCAGCGGTTGTGCGCGCGGATGCCGGCCCACTGCAGTTCCGGCACCACGCCCACGGGCATCAGGCCGAGATCGCCACCGAAGGGCGGCGAGTTCTGCTCGGTGAGTCCGTCGACAAAGAGAATCTCGGCGGCCACGCCGTCGGCGTCGAGGATCTCGTTGCGACGCTCGCTGTCCCAGGCGCCCGCCAGGCCGTGGCTCTTGCCCTCCGCCCAATTCAGGCTTTCCTGCCGCATTTCCAGCATCTCGCCGGCCTGCGCGAGCGCTGCCATGCGCGCGGCGTGCTGCACGTCGAACTCGGCACGGTATTGCGGGTCGAGGTAGTCCCGGTAGACCTCGGGCCTGGGGCCGGCGTGTCCGTCGGATGAAATGACGAGATAACGGTCCATGGTGTTCTCCTGTTTCAGGCTTCGCGCAACTGGCGCAGTTCCGTGGCCTCGAGCCTGATGCGCGTGGCGGCCATGCTCTCGCGCAGTTGCGCGGCGCTGCTGGCGCCAATGATCGGGATCGTCGGCAGCGGTTGCGAACACAGATACGCCAGCACCACGGCATTCACATCACAGCCATGGCGCGCGGCGAGCGTCTGCAGCACGGGCAGCTTCCGGCGGTTGATGTCGTGGTCGTAGACGCCCGCGATGTCCGTGCCCATCGCCTCGCCGGTTTTGCCGGCGGCGAGCTTGCTGAAATAACCGCGGCTCTGGCCGGAATAGGGAATCTGCGTGATGCCCGCGGCGTGCACGGCCTGATGGCCGTCGTCGTAGTAGGCGCCCGGCGCGTAGCCCGCGATCACGTTGCGATCGGGTTCTGCGAGCCCCCACATGGGCTGCGAGGCGGCAAAACCGGCATGGCCGCGCGAGGCCGCGTGGGCTTGCGCCTCGGCGATGCGCGCGGCCGTCCAGTTCGAGCAACCGAAGAGCCGGATGCGGCCCGAGGCCTGCGCTGCGATCAGCGCGTCGACGATCTCTGCGGCCGGCCGCGAGGGATCGTCGCGGTGCAGCCAGTAGAGATCCACGTAGTGCATCTTCAGGTTCTCGAGGCTTTCGCCCAGATCCTGCTCCATCAGCGCGGGCGTCACGCGCAGTGCGAAGTCCCCGGCGCGGTAATCGAACTCGCAGCCCTTGGTGGCGAGCAGGTAGCTGTCGCGCGGGCGTGAAGCCAGCAGATCACCGAGCAGCCGCTCGCTCGCGGCGCGCTCTATGCCGGGCACCCAGTCGCCGTAGGAGTGGGCGGTGTCGAGGAAATTGCCGCCGCCGCCGAAGAAGGTCTCCAGCAGTTCCTGCGCGGCGTCGTGATCCTGCGCGGTGCCGAACATGTTCGTGCCGAAGCACAACTGGCTGGGCGCGATCGCGAAGCCGGGGAGGGGAAGGGTTTTCATGCAGGGTTTCCGGTCAATGGCCGCGGACGGCGGAGAGCGTGGGGCCGATGCGCTCGGCTATGGGCGCCAGCGCCGCCAGATCGAAACCGTAGGCGTTGGCCGCGTTCAGGCCGAGGATGTCGCGGATCTCCTGCTCGGGGTACAGCGCGAAGGTCTCGTTGAGTGCTTTCATCGTGTTGGGCCAGGTGCCCTCGAGGTGCGGGTAGTCCGAGCCCCACATCAGCCGGTCCACGCCGATCTGGTGACGGAAGCGGCCCTCGTGCTCGGGCATGAAAGAGGCGCCCAGCCAGCAGTTGCGCCCGAAGTAGCCGGAGGGCGTCATGCTGAGCCCGCGGTTGAAGTGCTTGAACATCGGGCTCGCGGCCTTGAAGTCCAGCACGCGGAGTTTCTCGACGACCCAGCCCACGCCCGTCTCGGTCAGCATGTACTTCAGGTTTGGATAGCGCTCGAAAACGCCTGCCCAGAGCATCGCGGTGAAGGGCCGCTGCGCCCACATGTCCACCTCGGAGATGAACATCGCGGTGGCCGAGGGCACATCGCCGTAGTCCGGTGACCAGCCCGAGTGCGATTGCACCGGGATGTCGAGTTCCTGGCACACGGCCCAGATCGGCTCATAGCGCGGGTGGTGATAGAAAGGATGCTTGCCGGTGGAGGAGGGCAGCAGCACGCCGCCCCAGAGCCCCATCGCGCGCGCGGCGCGGATCTCTTTCACGGTCGCCTCGATGTCTTCCACGTCGATCAGCGCCACGCCTGCTTGTCGCGCCGGGTTCGCGCTGCAGAAATCCGCGAGCCAGCGGTTGTAGGCCTGACAGCCCGCGAAGCTCTGCTCGGGCGTCACCGGGTAGCGGTACTGCATCAGCCCCGCGCCGAAGGGCGCCATCTGCGGGAAGATCACCTCGCCCGCGATGCCGTCGGCATCGAGTTCCTGCATGCGCACGGTGGCGTCGAACTCGCCTCGCCGCGGCGCGAAGGGGCTGCTGGTGTCGCCCAGCATGCCGAGGATGTCGGCATCGCTCAGTTTCAGCGAAGGGTCCGAGAAGGCCTGCATGCGCGCGCCGCCCTCGCCCGCCTGCTCGGCGTAGGTCTTGACGGCCTCCTGATCGAAGAAGGTGCCCGCGCGGCTGTACATCTCCCTCGCATATGCGAGCCACCAGGCATTGGCCGCGTCGTGGAAGGCACGCGGCATGTACTCGTTGTAGGTGGCGGGCAGGGCGCCCGCGTGGCAGTCGGAGCTGATGACGAGTACGCGCTGCATCTCAGTCGAGTCCCATGTGACGAAGTTCGATCGGGCACTCGCCGCGGGCGAGCTTCTGTGCGCGCTCGACCAGCGTGGCTTCCATGGTTTCGCGGCCGATCATGATCACGAAGTCCCCGCGGCGGATACCGGCGATGGCGAACTGCGCGAGTTCGTCCAGATCCTGCACGGGCAGCTGCCACCCCGCCTTGCGGGCGCCTTCCATGAAGTCGTCGAAGGTGGTCTCGCGGACGGCATCGACCTGCTTGGAGCGGGCCAATTCGGCGGGACGGTTGCGCTTGGTGGTCCAGATGCCGGTGTTCAGCATGCCGCCCGAGGGGTAGAAAATCGCGGCGCGGAGCTTGGTGCCGCGGCCTTCGAGTTGGGCGCCAAGGCATTCGGTCATGGTCGAGACGGCGGCCTTGCTGGAGGCGTAGACCACCTGCTGCGCGAGCGGCGAGATGCCGCCGTCGCCCGAGGAGGTGTTCATCACGAAGCCTTCCTCGCCGGAGGCGATCATGCGCGGTACGAAGGCCTGAACCCCGTGCGCCACACCGAGCACGTTCACGCCGTGGACCCACTGGAAGTCCGAGGACTCGGTTTCCCAGAGGTCGAGGTTGGGCGCCGAGACGCCCGCGTTGTTGCA
>CAIXOY010000092.1 GCA_903921135.1 uncultured Gammaproteobacteria bacterium | reverse complement strand
CGACGAGCAGCCGCATCGCCCGCATCCGCGCCGGTCTCCACGACGCGCGCGGCGAGGCGTTGATCCACCTCCAGCAGGGCGGTGGTGATGTCCGTCAGTTGCTCGTCCAGCCCGTCACCGCCACCAAGGCCCGTGGCGATCCGCGCGAGCTGAGGGCTGAGGATGCTTTCTTCGGCCGTGTAACCCAGGCCTGCCAACACCGCCGCAATGCGCCGCAGGTCAGGCTCGACTTCGCGCAGGGCCTGGCCCACGGACAGGGCATCGCCTTCGGTGCCCTCGAGCGTACCGAGCACACCGGAGAGCTCGGAAGACAACACCCCGACCACGGTGGCGGTGGCGCCGAGGTCTTCGAGCACGCTTCCGTTGGCAGCCGTACGCGCCGGTACCAGCCGGTAGCGCTGCTGGAGCTCGATCAGGCCGGGCGTGGCAGGCAAGCTGCCCGCGATGACGGCGAGCAGGTTGCGGTAGAGCTGCTCCGATGGTGCGCGTCCGGGGAAACGTTGCTCCAGGGCGATCAGCTGGCGGAATTCCTCGTCGATCTGGCGCAGGCAGGCGAGAAACGGCTCCCCCATCTCCACGCCCCCCTGCAGCGCCGCGTCACAGGCGGCGGCGCAGGCCTGCCACATCAGACGCTGCCCGCCGGGGCGTTGGCGCTGGGCGAGGGAGCCGAACATACGGCCGAGCGCGTGCAGCCGCTCGGCCGGGGCGTCCTTGCGCAGCACACCGAGCAGCTCGGTCTGGAAGCGTTGCCGTGCCTTGCGCAGGAGCTGGATCTCTTCTTCGCTGGCGTCGGCCGCGGTATCGCCGCTCTCCGCAGCGAGCTCGGGGAATTCCCCTGGAAGCACCGCCTCCGGAGGGGGCAGCGCGGGCTCGCCGCGCGCGGCACGGAGCGCGTTGGTCGCTTCGAGCACATCGGCCGGCAATTCGCGCTGCTCCTGCGCGACACGACGCAGGTAGGCGGGCAGTTGCATCCCCGCCGCGAGCAGTATCTGCAGGGTGTCTTCGGTGGCCGGAATCTGTCCGTGGAGCATGGCCTGCACGGTGAGCTCGGACTCGCGTGCCAGTTGCTCGGCGCTGGGAATATCGAGCATCCGCAGCGTGGCGCGGATCTGGTGCGCCAGCGTCAGCGCGTGGCGCAGCCGGGTGGGCTCGGAGAGATTGTCGGCAAAGCCGAGCAGCTCTGCGCCCAGCTGACGGGACGTCTGCTCGATCTCGCCGGTGACCCACTGCAGGGCCACGAAATCCCTTTGCATTCAGGGCTCTCCTGCCACTGTTGCGGTCATCGCGCGCGTCCGCTGCCGCGCCCTTCGTCGGGCAAGGTGAATCCCGCCACGGAATTGCGCAGCTCGTTGGTGATGCCGGCGAGCTTGCCGATCGACTGCGCGGTGGCGGTGGTGCCCGCGGAGGTCTGCGAGGTGATCTCCTGGATGATGTTCATGGTGTTCGAGACATGACCCGCGGAAGAGGCCTGCTGACGCGCGGCGTTGGAGATGTTCTGGATGAGCGCCGCGAGGTTCTTGGAGACCGACTCGATTTCCTCGAGCGCGACGCCGGCGTCCTCGGCGAGGCGCGCGCCCCGCACCACTTCCGCGGTGGTCTGCTCCATCGAGAGCACGGCTTCCTGGGTGTCGGACTGGATGGTCTTCACCAGGGCCTCGATCTGTTTGGTGGCGGCGCCGGAGCGCTCCGCGAGGCGCTGCACCTCATCGGCCACCACCGCGAAACCGCGGCCCGCATCGCCTGCCATCGAGGCCTGGATCGCGGCGTTCAGCGCGAGGATATTGGTCTGGTCGGAGATGTCGTTGATGAGCGAGACGATGTCGCCGATCTCCTGCGAGCTCTCGCCGAGGCGCTTGATGCGCTTGGAGGTCTCCTGGATCTGCTCGCGGATGGTGTCCATGCCGCCGATGGTGTTCTGCACCACCTGCGAGCCGGTCTTGGCGAGCGCCACGGAGCGATCCGCCACCGAGGCGGATTCGGCGGCGTTGGACGAGACCTGGTCGATGGAGACGGCCATCTCGTTGATGGCGGCGGAGGCGCCCACGATCTCCTGCGCCTGGTGTTCTGCGGCCTCGGCGAGGTGGAGCGCCGTGGCCTGCGTGTCCTCGGCGGCGTTGGAGACGTTGCGCGAGGTCGTGTTGATGGAGGAAACGATGGCGCGGAGCTGGTCGATCGTGAAGTTGATCGCGTCGGCGATGGCGCCGGTGAAATCCTCGGTGACCGTAGCCGTCGTGGTGAGGTCGCCGTCGGCGAGACCTGCCAGCTCATCGAGCAGCCGCAGGATCGCCTGCTGGTTGCGCTCGTTGGTCTGGGCGGTGAGCTCGAGACGGCGGCGCGCATCGAGCGAGGACTGTACCCCGATCATCACCAGCGCGATCACGATGAGAACGCCCAGAGCGAGCGCACTGGTGGTATTCAGCGCGCGCTCACCACCAAAGGCGTTGATGCGCTCGGAAACGGTGCTGAGCGAGGCCGAGAGGCGCGGTGCGTTGCGCGATATCGCCTCGGCGGCGGTCCGTGCTTCCTCCAGTTCCGGCGCCGCATCGGCGATGCGCTGCCGGTTGCCGAGCACGGGCTGCATGAGCTCCTCGATCTCGCGCAGGGCCGTACGTGCATCGGCGCTCATTGCCGGTGCGCCGCCGAGCTCGGCGAGTGCTGCCGCGAACCGGCCCGCGTCCTCATCGAACTGCCGCGCGTTCGCGCCCTGGGCACCGGCCAGCATGCGGTCGATATTGCGGCTGATGCGCTCGGCCAGGAAAGACTGCCGCTCGGCCATGACCACCAGACGGGCGCCCGCGCCGGAGGCGCTCAGGGCCTCAACCACTTGTGCGGAGCGCTGCTGCACCTTCGGAATGGCCTCACCGAGCGCGGCAGAGGACTCGGCCAGCAGGCCGATGCCCGACTGCCGATCCGTGATCGTACCGATGGCGGCATCCATCTCGGACCAGGCCGTGCCCAGCCCGGTGAGCGGCTCACCGAGGAGCTCGCGGGGGGAGGGCAAGTCCTCGCGCCCGTTGGCGAGCGCGCCGAGCTCGTTGCCGAACTCCTGCCGCGCCTTGGTGAGCACGGCGAAGGCCTCGGTACGGCCAGCCACGGCATCGCGCGCGCTGGCATCGGCACGCTGCGAAACCACCCGCAGGTTGGAGACGATCTTCTGGTAAGCGGCGTCTGCGCCGGCATCACGGAAAATGGTGATGAGGTTCCAGACGAAGGCCAGGATGGCGATGCCGAGCACGGCGCCCCACACCATCACCCATTTGCCGCCGGACAGACCGGCCCCCGGTTTCTTCTGGTTGAACTTCATCGCTTCGTCCTCGTTGCCCAGGCGGCCAGGGCCGCGCATACCACGGCGCCCTCAGAGCGCCGCGTCCAGGAAGTGTGTATCGGCCAGCAGGCGCGAAGGACGGAACACCATCCACTCGCCATCGGCCGCGCCATAGGTGCCCTCGAGGAAGGGCTGCAGCCCGCCCGCATCCAGGGATTCGCCACGATAGGCATCGGCGGCGAAGTGCTTCAGTCCGTGCACCTCATCGACCACCAGCCCGCAGTACATCTCGCCGGCCTCAACCACCAGCGCCCGCTGCCCGCGCCAGGGCGCCACCGCGGGCGCGCCGAACCACGTCGCCATGGAAATCACCGGCATCAAGCGCCCGCGCACGTTTGCCACTCCCCGCACCCAGGGCTTCACGCGCGGGAGCCGGGTGAGGGCAGGGAGAATGAGAATTTCGGAAACCTCGCCCATCGGCGCGACCAGCCGCTTGCCAAGCAGGGAAAAGCCCACGCCGGTCCAGTGCGGCTGTATGCGCAGGCGCGAGCGCGTGGCCTCGGCGCCGCTCTGGGCACGCGCAGCCATCTGCAACAGCAGGGGAAAAGGGCCGGCAAGCTCCTGCGGCATATCCCCGCCTCAGCCCGGCTTGCCGTCCAGGACCTGGCGTATCGTCTGGAGCAGCAGGCGTTCGTCGATCGGCTTGGTGAGGTAGCCGCGCGCGCCTTGCCGCATAGCCCAGACGCGGTCGGTCTCCTGGCTCTTGGTGGATACCATCACGACAGGGATGGCAGAGGTGTCGGGGTCACGGGCCAGTTGCCGTGTGGCCTGGAAGCCGTTCAGGCCAGGCATCACCACGTCCATCAGCACCAGGTCCGGGCGCTGTGTGCGGGCGAGATTCAGGCCCTCGTCGGCGTTCTGCGCGCTCAACACCTCGAAGCCGTGGCGCTTGAGGATACCGGTGAGCGCGAACATCTCGGTAGGAGAGTCATCGACGATCAGAACCACGCTGGGCATGTCCGTATCCCCGCCCCGGCCGCTCAGGCGGCCGGCTTGACGTGCTGCTGGATCGCGTCGAGCAGTTCGTTGCGGCTGAAGGGTTTGGTGAGGTACTGGTCGGAGCCCACGATGCGGCCCTTCGCCTTGTCGAAAAGGCCGTCCTTGCTGGAGAGCATGATCACGGGCGTGGATTTGAACTCGCTGTTGTTCTTGATGAGCGCGCAGGTCTGGTAGCCGTCCAAGCGGGGCATCATCACGTCGACGAAGATGATCCGGGGCTTGTGGTCGGCGATCTTGGCGAGGGCGTCGAAACCGTCCTCGGCGGTGATCACCTCGCAGCCTTCCTTCTGGAGCAGCGTCTCTGCGGTGCGCCGGATGGTCTTGCTGTCGTCGATGATCATGACCTTGAGGCCGTTCAGGTCCTGTTCCATGCCGGTACTCCTCCGCTGCGGTGCCGGCGCCGTACGCGCTCCGGCCGGATGGGCGATGTGCCGCCGGGCGGGCGCCGGCTACGTCCATCTGGTATGGTTTCGATGGCCTAGTAATAGACCATTACGTCGTGGAAGAACAGACCGGCATGCAAAAACCGCGGAGCAGTCGATGAGTATCCGTCTCGGCGTCGTGATGGACCCGATCACCAGCGTCAACTACAAGAAAGACAGCACGCTCGCCATGCTCTGGGCGGCCAGCGAGCGCGGCTGGGAACTCTGGTACATGCGCCAGGAAGACCTGTTCCTGCGCGAGGGCGCGCGTGCCCGCATGCAGCCCCTGCAGGTCTTCCGCGACCCTGCGCGCTTCCATGCGCTGGGCGAGCCCTGTGACCGCCGCCTCGCGGATCTCGACGTGATCCTGATGCGCAAGGATCCGCCCTTCGACAACGAATTCCTCTATTCCACGCACATCCTCGAGGCCGCCGAGCGCGAGGGCGTGCTGGTGGTGAACCGACCGGTATCGCTGCGCGACTGCAACGAGAAACTCTTCGCCACGCAGTTCCCGCAGTGCTGTCCTCCGCTGCTCGTCAGCCGCTCGGCCGAACGCCTGCGCGCCTTCCAGAGGGAGCACGGCGATGTGGTGTTCAAGCCGCTCGATGCGATGGGCGGCGCGATGGTCTTCCGCGTGCGCGATGGCGACCCGAACATCAGCGTGATCCTTGAGACCCTCACCGCGCACGGCACCACCACGATCATGGCGCAGCGTTACATCCCCGAGATCGTCGACGGCGACAAGCGGATCCTGATGATCGACGGCGAACCGGTGCCCTATGCCCTGGCGCGCATTCCGGCCGTGGGCGAGACGCGCGGCAATCTCGCCGCCGGCGGCAGTGGCGAGGCACGCCCGCTCACGGAGCGCGACCGCTGGATATGTGCGCAAGTCGGGCCCGCCCTGCGGGAGCGCGGGCTGCTCTTCGTGGGCCTCGACGTGATCGGCGATTACCTCACCGAGATCAACGTGACCAGCCCCACCTGCATCCGCGAGATCGACAAGGCCTTCGGCACGGACATCGGCGGGCAACTGATGGATTGCATCAGCGCCCGCCTCGGGCGCTGAGCCGGCATGGCTGTGCGCGATGCGGGAGAGGCGGCCGTCGACCGGCTGTTCTTCGGCATCCTGGTCGCGGTGGCGGTGCACGCGGGGCTGATCCTGGGCGTGAGCTTCTCGGCACCGCGGGAGGAAGCCTCCGCAACCGCTCTCGAAATCACCCTCGCGCCGTTTCCAGGCGAGACTGCCGATCAGGACCCCGACTTTCTGGCGGCCAACAACCAGAAGGGCAGCGGTGACGCCAGCGAGCGGATCGAGCCGCGCGCGGCGCTGCGCACACCCGTGGCGGCGCAGGCCCCGCGCCCGCTGCCGCGCGTATCGCCGGCCGCGCCCACGGAGCCCGCCGCGCCGGAAGCTGCGCTCACCGCGAGCAGCTCGCCTGATCGACAGGATGCCGCACGCGAGCCCTCGCCCGCCGCGCCACCGAGTGCCGCCGGCGTTGTGCGCGCAGATCCGGTACCCTCCACGGAAATCGCCTCGCTGATGGCCCGTCTGGACGAGCAGGCCCAAGCCTATGCCAAGCGCCCGCGTGTGCAGCGCATGACCTCGGCCTCGACACGCGCGGCAGAGGATGCCGCCTATCTGCTCGCCTGGACGGAGCGGGTCGAAACCGTGGGCAACCGCAACTATCCGGCGGAGGCGAAGAGCCGTCGCATCACGGGGAGCCTGCGACTGCTGGTGGCCGTGCGCGCCGATGGCGGCGTCACGGAGATACGCGTGCTGCAGTCCTCGGGGCACGCGGTGCTCGACAACGCCGCGGTGCGCATCGTGCGTCTGTCTTCGCCCTTCCCGCCTTTTCCTCCGGAACTGCGCGAGCGCCACGACCTGATCGAGGTCATACGCACCTGGCAGTTCCGCGCAGACCGCGTCACCGCGGGCAACTGAGCCGGCTTGCACCCTGCGCGCGGCGGGTCGCAGAATGCCGTCATGTCCGTCTCTCTCCGCAACCACTTCCTGATCGCCATGCCCGGCATGGAGGATCCGAATTTCGCGCACAGCATCACCTATCTCTGCGAGCACTCCGACGAGGGCGCGATGGGGCTGGTGGTGAACCGCGCGCTGGAGCTCTGTTACGACGAGATCTTCGACCATCTGGATATCGCCGACTTTCCCCGCGGCAACGGGAACCGCGTGCTTTCAGGCGGTCCGGTGAAGACCGATCGCGGCTTCGTGCTGCACCGCAACTGCGACCGGCAGTGGCACTCCACCCTGGCCCTGAGCGAGGAGATCAGCCTCACCACCTCGCGCGACATCCTCGAGGCCATGGCCCGCGGCGAGGGCCCTCGTGATGCACTTGTCGCGCTCGGCTATGCCGGCTGGGGCCCGGGACAGCTCGAACGGGAGATCGCGGGGAATGCCTGGCTCACGCTGCCGGCGGAGGCCTCGGTGCTGTTCGATGTACCGCTCGAGCGAAGGGCACATGTGGCCGCGCTGCAACTGGGCATCAACCTCGACCTGCTGAGCAGCAGCTGCGGCACCGCCTGATCCGTCATGCGGAACATCATCCTCGGCTTTGATTTCGGCCTCAAACGCATCGGCGTGGCGGTGGGCAACGGCGTCACCGCCACGGCGAGCGCGCTCGCGCCACTGCGCGCTAACGAGGGCAACCCCGACTGGGAGGCCGTGCGCAGATTGCTGGAGGAATGGAAACCGCAGCGCCTGGTGGTGGGGCTGCCGCTCAACATGGACGGCACGCCGAGCGAGATGAGCGCGCGCGCGGAGCGCTTCGCGCGGCGTCTGGAAGGCCGGTTCAACCTGCGCTGCGAGATGATGGACGAGCGTCTCAGCACCTTCGAGGCGCGTGGCCTGATCGCCGAGAGCGGCAGCGAGGCCTCCAGGGACAGCGTGGCGGCCTGCCTTGTGCTGGAGAGCTGGTTTGCCCGCGCCGGGGAATCGCCGACGCCGGGCTAGTGCAGGCGCACCCGCGCGTTCAGCGCTTGGTGTAGAGCTGTCCCTTGTCCCGCTCGTCCTCGATGGAGAGCGAGGCCGCGCGGCCCATGCCGCCCGCGTGGGTGCCCATCTTGATCATCAGGCGCAGGTTGTTCTGCGAGTCGGCGTGCGCGAGCGCGTGCTCGTAGGAAATCACGCCGTCCATGTAGAGCTGGTAGAGCGACTGGTCGAAGGTCTGCATGCCGAGCTCCGTGGAACGCTCCATCAGTTCCTTGAGAGCGTGCACCTCGCCCTTTCGGATCAGGTCGGAGACCAGCGGGGTGTTGATAAGCACCTCGATGGCGGCACGGCGGCCCAGGCCGTCGACGGTCGGGATCAGCTGCTGCGCGATGAAGGCGCGGAGGTTCAGCGAGAGGTCCATCCACAGCTGGTCGCGGAGATCCGCCGGGAAGAAGTTCATGATGCGGTCCAACGCCTGGTTGGCATTGTTCGCGTGCAGCGTGGCAAGGCAGAGGTGGCCTGTCTCGGCGAAGGTGATCGCGTGCTGCATCGTTTCACGCGAGCGGATCTCGCCGATCAGGATCACGTCCGGAGCCTGGCGCAAGGTGTTCTTCAGCGCGACGTCGAAGCTCTCGGTGTCGATGCCCACCTCGCGCTGCGTGACGATGCACTTGCCGTGCTGGTGCACGAACTCGATCGGATCCTCGATGGTGATGATATGACCCGAGGCACTGCGGTTGCGGTGGCCGATCATCGCGGCGAGCGAGGTGGATTTGCCGGTACCGGTGGCGCCCACGAAGATGATGAGGCCGCGCTTGGTCATCGCCAGATCGTTGACGATCGTCGGAAGCAGCAACTCTTCGACCGTCGGGATCTTCGACTCGATGCGCCGCAGCACCATGCCGGCGAGGTTGCGCTGGTAGAAGGCACTCACGCGGAAACGGCCCACCCCGCGGGAGCTGATCGCGAAATTGCACTCGTGCGAGCGCACGAAATCCTTGCGCTGGTTCTCGTTCATGATGCTCAGCACGAGTTCACGCGCGCGCTCGGGCGTGAGCGGCGTGTCATCGACCGGCTGCAGCTTGCCGTTCACCTTGATGCAGGGCGCGACACCCGCGGTCACGAACAGGTCGGAGGCCTTTTTCTCGACCATCCGGATCAGCATGTCCTGGACTTCGATGTCCTTCTTGCTCGGTGCGGCAGTATCCATGCGCGGGACTCCGTGGGTTCGGTGCCGTCAGGGCTCAGAAGTTGTCGGGCATCTTGGCCTTTTCACGGGCCGCGTCGCGGGTGATCAGACGCTTGGAGAGCAGATCCGCCAGGCACTGGTCCATGGTCTGCATGCCGATGTTGCTGCCGGTCTGGATGGCGGAGTACATCTGCGCGACCTTGTCTTCGCGGATCAGGTTACGGATGGCGGGCGTGCCGCGCATGATCTCGTGCGCGGCAAGGCGCCCTCCGCCCACTTTCTTCAGCAGCGTCTGCGACACCACCGCCATCAGGGACTCCGAGAGCATCGAGCGCACCATCGATTTTTCCTGCGCCGGGAACACGTCGACGATGCGGTCGATGGTCTTGGCGGCGGAGGTGGTGTGCAGCGTGCCGAACACGAGGTGGCCGGTTTCCGCGGCGGTGAGCGCGAGGCGGATGGTCTCGAGGTCACGCATCTCGCCCACAAGGATGATGTCCGGGTCTTCACGCAAGGCCGAGCGCAGCGCCTCGGCGAAGCCATGGGTGTCGCGGTGCACCTCGCGCTGGTTCACGAGGCATTTCTTCGACTCGTGGACGAATTCGATCGGATCCTCGATGGTGAGGATGTGGTGGTACTTGTTGTCGTTGATGTAGTCGATCATCGCGGCGAGCGTGGTGCTCTTGCCCGAACCCGTGGGCCCCGTCACCACCACGAGGCCCCGCGGCTCGGAGGAGACGTCGCGGAAGACCTGCCCCATCCCCAGCTCCTCCATGGTGAGCACCTTGGAGGGAATGGTCCGGAACACGGCGCCGGCGCCGCGGTTCTGGTTGAAGGCATTGACACGGAAGCGCGCCACGCCGGGCACTTCGAAGGAGAAGTCTGTCTCGAGGAATTCCTCGTAATCGCGCCGCTGCTTGTCGTTCATGATCTCGTAGATCAGATCGTGCACCTGGCGGTGCTCGAGCGGCGGCAGATTGATGCGGCGTACATCGCCATCGACGCGGATCATGGGCGGGAGGCCCGCCGAGAGGTGGAGGTCAGAGGCGCGCTGCTTGGCCGAAAACGCCAGGAGTTCGGTGATATCCATGCTGATCTCCCGGTAGCGGTGTGGTGCCCCGGGCATTGCGCATGTGCGCGCCGGGCGATGGTCGTCCGTATAATAGCTCAGGGCGTCAGTCGGTAAAGGCGGGCGTCCTCTCCCGCACACGGTGGCGCAGCCACCACAACAGGCATCCGATGCACAGCATTGCGCTCCGTACCCGTTTCCTGCTCGACGAGACCGCGCGTCTCGCGCAGCTGCACGGGCGCGCTGCAGGCGCCGTCACGCTGGTGGGTGTCTCCAAGACGCATCCGGCCGGGAGCATCCGCGAGGCCGCAGCGGCAGGGCTGCAACACGTGGGCGAGAGTTATGTGCAGGAGGCCCTGTCCAAAATCGCGTTGCTCACGGATCTGCCGGTCACCTGGCATTTCGTGGGCCGCCTGCAGGCGAACAAGACCGCGGCCGTGGCCACTCACTTCGACTGGGTACACGCCGTGGACCGGCTGCGCATCGCCGAGCGCCTGAACGAGCAGCGCCCCGCAGACAAAGCCCCGCTGCAGTGCTGCATCGAGGTGAACCTGAGCGGCGAAGAGAGCAAGGGCGGTGTCGCTCCGGATGCACTTCCCGCACTGGCCGCCGCGATTGCCACGATGCCACGGCTGCAGCTGCGGGGCCTGATGGCGCTGCCTGCGCCCACGGACGATCCCGCGCTGCAGCGCGCGCCCTTCGCACGGCTTCGAGGCATGCTGGAGGCACTGCGCCACACGCACCCGGGCCTTGATACCTTGTCCATGGGCATGAGCGCCGACATGGAAGCCGCCATCGCCGAGGGCGCCACACTGGTGCGGATCGGCACCGCATTGTTCGGGCCACGCGCAGTACGCGCGGCCACCGCAGGGAGTGAACACGCATGAACGGATCGACCATCGCCTTCGTGGGCGGCGGCAACATGGCCGGCAGCCTGGCAGGGGGCTTGCTCGCGCGCGGCTGGAGCGCCGCGGACATACGGGTGAGCGACCCGCAGGAGGACTCCCGCGCACGCCTCGCCGCGCTCGGCGTGCACACCACAGCCGACAACACCGAGGCCGTCGCGGGTGCCGCCATCGTGGTATTGGCCGTGAAGCCGCAGATCATGCGGGCGGCCTGTCTCGGCATCCGCGAGGCGGTGGCCGCATCGAAACCGCTGGTGATCTCGATCGCCGCCGGCACATCCACCGAGTCCATGGCGGCGTGGCTGGGCGAGAGCACCGCGATCGTGCGCTGCATGCCCAACACGCCGGCGATGCTGCAGTGCGGCGCCTCGGTGCTCTACGCCACGCCGCAGGTCGGCATCGAGCAGCGCCGTATCGCACACGAGGTGCTCGAGAGCGTGGGCTATGCGGCCTGGGTCGACCGGGAAGAACTGCTCCATGCCGTGACCGCGCTATCGGGCAGCGGGCCGGCCTATGTTTTCCTGATGCTCGAGGCGATGCAGCGCGCAGGCGAGAACCTCGGCCTCGAGCCCGGTCTCGCGCGGCGCCTCGCTTCGCAGACCGCACTCGGTGCTGCGCGCATGGCACAGGAAGGCGAGGTCGATGTGGTCGAACTGCGGCGGCGCGTGACCTCCCCGGGGGGCACCACCGAGCGCGCGATACGGGTGTTCGAGCAGACAGGCTTCCGCGAGATGGTCGAAGCGGCCATGGGCGCTGCCTGTGATCGCTCGCGCGAACTGGCGGCAGACGCCGCACCGGGCTGAAGGCAGCAGAGGAGCACACGCATGGGCGTTTTCAGCGAGATCATCCATTACCTGGTGCAGACAGCGCTGGGTCTCTTCCTGTTCGCGGTGCTGCTGCGGCTGATGCTGCAACTCACGCGGGCCGATTTCTACAATCCCGTCTCGCAATTCGTGGTGCGTGTCACCAACCCGGTGCTCCTGCCGCTGCGACGTCTCATTCCCGCCATCGGCAGGCTCGATACCGCCTCCGTGGTGCTGGCAGTGGGCGTGCAGACCATCGCGATCATGGCCTCTCTCGCGCTCATGGGTTACCGGCCTGCGAATCTGCTGGTCTTGCTGGTGTGGAGCCTGATCGGCGTGGCCTCGCTCGTGGTCGATCTCTTCTTCTTCGCCATTCTCGGGCTGATCATCTTCAGCTGGATCGCGCCGAACAGTTATCACCCGGCGCTCGCGCTCCTGCACCAGTTGACCGAACCCGTGATGGGCCCGTTCCGGCGCCTGCTGCCGGCGATTGGCGGGCTCGATCTCTCGCCGATTCTCGTGTTCGTGGTGATCAACGTGCTTGGCAAGCTGCTCTCGGCGCTGGCAATGCAGGCGGGCATGCCCGCCGGGATCGTGCCCGGGCTCTGAGCGTGGCGGCGGCACGGTTGCCCGCAGCGCCACGCTTGATCGCCCGTTGCGGCAGTTGCTAGATTGCCTGCCCTTGCAGAGAACCCGATCCTGATGTCCTTCGAGCCGAAGACCGACAGCGTCGGCATCGTCACCCCCCGTGTCGAGCACTTCGACGAGCCGCTGGCGCTCAGCAGCGGTCAGGTGCTGCCTGCGTACGACATCGTCTACGAGACCTATGGCGAACTGAACGCCGATCGCTCCAACGCCATCCTGATCTGCCACGCCCTGAGCGGCACGCACCACGCTGCCGGCTGGCACAGCGAGAACGACCGCAAGCCCGGCTGGTGGGATCACTGCATCGGGCCCGGCAAACCCATCGACACCCGGCTTTTCCACGTCGTCAGCCTGAACAACCTCGGTGGCTGCGCGGGCAGCACGGGGCCTGCCGCCACCAACCCTGCCACGGGCAGGCCATGGGGGCCGGATTTCCCGGTCGTGCGCGTGCGCGACTGGGTGGCATCGCAGGCACGGCTCGCGGACCGGCTGGGCATCGGGCGCTGGGCGGCCGTGATCGGCGGGAGCCTGGGCGGCATGCAGGCGATGCGCTGGGCCATCGACCACCCGGAGCGCGTGGCGCACTGCGTGGTCATCGCCGCCGCGCTCAAACTGTCGGCGCAGAACCTCGCCTTCAACGAGATCGCGCGCCAGGCCATCACCGCCGACCCGGATTTCCACGAGGGCTGGTTCCTCGAACACGGTGCCTGTCCGCGGCGCGGACTCGCGATCGCGCGGATGGTGGGGCACGTGACCTATCTTTCCGACGCACTCATGGGGGACAAATTCGGGCGCGAACTGCGCAGCGGTTCGCTCGCGCAAGGCGCCGTGGCCGACGCCGAGTTCCAGGTCCAGAGCTATCTGCGCTACCAGGGCGACCAGTTCGCCGACAACTTCGACGCCAACACCTACCTGCTGATGACGCGCGCGCTGGATTACTTCGATCTGGCGCGTGATTTCAGCGACGACGCAGCCGAGGCCTTCCGCCGCGCCACGGCGAGATTCCTCGTGATGTCTTTCTCGAGCGACTGGCGTTTCTCGCCGGCGCGCTCGCGCGAGATCGTCGATGCCCTGATCAGCGCCGGCCGGGACGTGAGCTACACCGAGATCGAGGCGGCCGAAGGCCACGACTCCTTCCTGCTGCCGGTGGCCCGTTATCACGAAGCGCTCGGGCTCTACCTGAAGCGCGCGCACCGGGAGCTCGGCAATGCAGCTTGAGCACACCGTCCGCGGCTGGATCCGCGAAGGCTCACGCGTGCTGGATCTGGGCTGCGGCGACGGCCGGCTGCTGCGCGACCTCGCGGCGACACGCAAGGTGCGCGGTTACGGGCTCGAGATCGACCCGCACGGCATCGCGCTGTGCCTCGAGGCCGGCGTCAACGTGATCGAGCAGGATCTGGACCGCGGACTCGGCAACTTCCCGGACCGCAGCTTCGACACGGTCATCATGACGCAGACGCTGCAGGCGGTGCGCTTCCCGCATCTGGTGTTGGACGAGATGCTGCGCATCGGGAGCGAGTGCGTGATCACCTTCCCCAACTTCGGCAACTGGCGCTGCCGCTGGCATCTGGGCGGTGGCGGGCGCATGCCGGTCTCGCGCTCCCTGCCCTATGCCTGGTACGACACGCCGAACATCCATTTCTGCACGGTGCTGGATTTCGAGGCGCTGTGCCGCCAGAAGAACATCCGCGTGCTTGATCGCGTCGTACTCGATGCCGACGGCGGGCAGGGTCCGGGTACCCGGCTCTTCCCTAACCTCTTCGGCATGACGGCGATATTCCGGGTGACGCGATGAAACGACTCCTCGCCATGGCAGCGCTGCTGTTGGCGCTGCCGTGGCAGGCAGCGTTCGCAGAGATGCAGGCCTTCGGCCGCTACGAGGTTTACTACAGCCTCTTCGCCAGCGATTTCCTCCGCCCGGAGATCGCGCGCGCCTACGGCATCGTGCGCGCCAACGATCGCGCCGTGCTGAACATCGCAGTGCGCAGGCTTGAGCCTGCAGGTGGCAGCGTGCCCATCAAGGCGAAGGTCGAAGGCACGCGCAGCGATCTGGTCCACACCCGCGATCTCGAGCTGCGCGAGGTGATCGAGGAAGGTGCCATCTACTACCTGGCAGAGTTCCCCTTCCGCAACGACGAGACGCACTACTTCAAGGTCCGCATCCACCCGGACGGCGACACCTCCACGCTGGATCTGCAGTTCAAGCAGACCCTCTACGTCGATTGAGCATGACGGTGCAGCGGATCGTGGTCGCCACCGG
>CAIXOY010000091.1 GCA_903921135.1 uncultured Gammaproteobacteria bacterium | reverse complement strand
GCCAGCAACAGGACCAGCGGCAGCAGCGGCACGATGCCGAGATTGAACTGCTGCGCCAGCTGGGCGCGTGTCGCCTCCACCGCGCTGTCGGAGAGCGCATACTCGCCGGAGCCGATCGCCAGCACCGTGAACATCAGGAGCGCAATCACCAGGCTCGGCGCCGTTGTCCAGAACATGTGGCGCACATGATCGAAGAGGTCTGCGCCCACGATTCCGGGGGCGAGGTTGGTGGTATCGGAGAGTGGCGACATCTTGTCGCCGAAGTAGGCGCCGGAAATCACGGCACCTGCAGTGATTTCCGGCGACAGCCCCATGACCTGCGCTGTGCCGATCAGTGCGAGCCCCACCGTACCGGCGGTGGTCCACGAGCTCCCGACCGCAAGCGAGATCATCGCGCAAATCAGACAGGCCGCCGGATAGAAAAACGAGGGATCGAGTAGTGCGAGTCCGAAGTAGATCAGCGAGGGCGCGGTGCCACAGAGCATCCAGACACCGATCAGCAGTCCCACCATCAGGAGGATCAGGCAGGCGTTCATCGCAAGTCCGATGCCCCGGATCATCGCCTCCTGCAAGGCGTGCCAGCCGAGGTGCATGCCGATCAGTTGCGCCACGCCTGCAGCGAGCAGCAACGCGATCTGGTTGGGGCCGCCGGAGGAGCCGTCGCCGAAGAGGTATACCGCCGCACCCAGCAGCGCTGCGAGCGCAACGACGGGCGTCAGTGCGAGCCACAACGGGATGTCCCGTTCGTCCACCCGTTCCATCGCACCCTCCCGGCGATACTTCAGATCGGTGGAGTTTACTCCAGCTTTCTTGCGGCTCACGTGCGTGCCGGAGTGGAGGCCTCGATGGAGGGAAAGCGGGGAGTGGCAGGTGATGCCGAACGCCCGTCTGGCTTCGGTCCGGGAGGGGTTTTATCCTCTCGGAAATCGGAGAAACCCGGATGATGCTGTCCCTCGCCTGGCGCACGATCACACTCGCCGCGCTGCTGATCGCGATCACCGCTGTACCGGCTCGGTCTCAGCCCTACCCGAACGCGCGCACCGGCGACAACTACATGCACAACTATCTGCTCCCGCCGGCGGCGAGCAGTTCCCCATGGTGGCCCACCTGGGCTCCGGACGGTCGTTCCATCGCGTTCGCGATGGACGGTGCGCTCTGGCGGATGCAGGTCGCGGGCGGCCGGGGGGATGGCGTCGCAGAGGCGATCCTGCAGGAGAAGGAGTACCTCTCCTCGCCTGAGTGGTCGCCGGACGGACGCTTTCTCGCCTACACGGCCGACGATGGTGGAAAGAGCATCAACATCCGGGTGCTGAATCTGGCCACGCGGGTCGTGACCGCGGTGACCACCGGCGCGTTCGTCAACATCGAGCCTGCCTGGTCACCCGACGGTCGACGTCTCGCCTACGTGACGACCGCCCCCAACGGATTCTTCAACATCGCTGTGGTGGATATCGTCGAAGGTCGTGCCGGGCCGCCGCTCGCCCTCACCGTCGATCACACGTACGGCGCCCCTCGTCTGTATTTCAGCGATGAAGACGTCCACCTTTCCCCGTCGTGGTCGCCAGACGGGCGGGAGTTGCTGCTCGTCTCGAACCGGGGCATCCCGCTCGGGTCCGGCGGAGTCTGGCGCGTCGCCTTTGAGCGGGACGTGATGAACACGGATCGGGCGAAGCTCATTCACACGGAGGAGACGCTGTTCCGGACCAGACCGCAGTGGTCGCCGGACGGGAAGCGTTTCATCTACGCGTCCCACCTCGGCGGCCAGTTCACCAACCTGTTCGTGCTTCCGACCACCGGCGGCGAGCCGTACAAGATGACCTTCGGTGAGTACGACACCTTCCTGCCGCGCTGGTCGCCAGACGGCGAATGGATCGTTGCGGTCTCGAACGAGCGCGGCCTGCCGCAGATCAAGTTCATCAAGGCGTGGGGCGGCGAGGCGCATCTGGCGCTCGTGACCCGGAAGAAGTGGCTGACCCCGATGGGGCGCCTCGACGTGCGGATTCTGGACGAGCGGGGACGCGAGACCGAGGCCCGCGTCTACCACACGGCCTCAGACGGCAAGCCGTATACCCCTGCCGATGCCTTCGAGCGTCTCGCCACGCTGGAGCGTCGTCTGTTCCATACCCGCGGCCGGTATTCGACCGAGGCGCCGCCCGGAGCATTCCGCATCGAGGTCACCAAGGGCTTCGAGTACGCGGTGGCGCGGCAGGATGTGGACGTTAAAGCGGGCCAGACCACCACGGTGACGGTGCGGCTGAAACGACTGGTGAACCTGAAGGCCAAGGGCTGGTACTCCGGCAGCAACCACGTGCACATGAACTACGCGGGGAACCTGCACAACACGCCCGAGAACGTGATGATGATGAACGCGGCCGAGGATGCGGACATGGTCAGCCTCCAGATCGCGAACAAGGACAACCGGGTGCTCGACTACCAGCACTACACGCCCGGGCAGGACCAGCACCCGCTCTCGACGCGCACGCGGGTGATGCACGTTGGTCAGGAATACCGGCCGCCGTTCTACGGACATATCTCGCTGTTCAACCTCAAGGAGCACCTGATCTCGCCGTTCGTCACCGGCTACGAAGGCACGGCCGTGGAAAGTCTCTACCCCTCGAACACCGACGTCCTCCGCTACGCCAGAGCGCAGGGCGGGATCGGGGCTTACGTGCATCCGTTCGCCGATGACGCCGATCCGCTCTCCACGGGGCTCGGCACCGCCAAGACCTTCCCGGTCGACGTGGCGCTTGGCGCGGTCAGCTATCACGAGCTCTGGTCGCAGAGCGCCGGGAACGCTCCACTGGACGTCTGGTACAAGGTGCTCAACAACGGCTTCCGTGTGCCCGTGACCGGTGGCGAAGACTCGATCTCGAACCTGCACCGGGTCGAACTGGTCGGATCGGTACGCGGTTACTTCCACTTCGGTGAAGCGCCGCTCACCTGGGCGAACTGGATGAAGGCGCTTCTCGCCGGCCGGGGCTTCGTCAGCAACGGTCCGCTCATCGAGCTGACCGCCAATGGCAAGGTGATGCCCGGCGAGGAGATTGCGTTGCCGTCGGGGGGCGGGCCGGTGACGTTTCAGGCGACCATCACTTCTCTGGCGCCGCTCACCCGGGTCGAGCTGGTCTCGAACGGCGTGGTCGTGCACGGCATCGATGTCCCGGCCGGGCACTCCTCGATCACCTTCAGTCATACCGCGCAGGTGTCGAGGTCGGCCTGGTTTTCGCTTCGTGCCGTCGGCGCGCCAAATACGTTCCCGGTGGAGAACACGCGGCCTCTGGCGGTAACAAACCCGATCTACGTCATGTCCGGCGGAGCGCCGATCCGCGACAAGGCATCAGCCGACTACTTCGTGAAGTGGATCGACGCGCTGACCGACATGGCCGGGAAACACCCGGGCTGGCGCAGCGACAAGGAAAAAGCGCACGTCCTCGGCCAATTCAGGGAGGCGCGGGATATCTATCTAGCGCGGGGTGCTGAAGCGAACTAGCGTGGCCGTCGTGTTCACGCCCAGTTCTGCACCCGTAGGCCTTTCACTCTGCGGAACTCGCGCTCGTTGTTGGTCACGAGCGTGAGGCCCTCACTGCGTGCGTGGGCGGCAATCCAGAGGTCGTTGTTACCTATTGGCGTCCCACGGGCAGCGAGGTCAGCCCCTCCTCGATGTGGATATGCAAACGTATGCACATGATGCCATTGAGGGCTGTCCGTCCGGGAATGCCGGATTGATCGTCCTGCAGGAACGACCTCAATCCTCCGGCCCCCTCCGCAGCAACTGTTCCAACGCCTGCTCGTGCCGGAGAAGCGCGGGTATGGACTCGGGCTTCGCCCGCCGGTGGCGCAGCAGGAACCACAGCGCGCTCAGCAAGCGGTAGAGCACGCGCGTGCGGTAGAGCCGCTCGA
Organism: uncultured Gammaproteobacteria bacterium; assembly: GCA_903921135.1. GTDB lineage: Bacteria > Pseudomonadota > Gammaproteobacteria > Pseudomonadales > UBA5518 > UBA5518. The sequence goes on along the minus strand of CAIXOY010000091.1, from coordinate 364 downwards.
GAGCGGCATCGCCGATCTCGCCGTAAGCGAGCAGGAGTTGCTGGCGGTCGAGGGTGCTCAGGCCCTGGTCTTCGCAGAGCGTCGCGAGGTCGAAGAACGGGTCCCCGCGCGCGGCGTATTCCCAGTCGAGGATGCGGATGCCCGCGGGCGTTTCGAGGATGTTCGTCGCCACCAGATCGTTGTGACAGAGCGCCGAGAGTTTGCGCCCGAACCGGTACTGCTCCAGCACGAGCCGGCAGGAGCTGATGAGGCGCCGTGCGCGTGGCCAGCGACGCGGATCCTCGGCCTGCAGGTCACGGGCATAGATGCGGATGCGATCGGCGATGTTCACGGCGGGGATATCGAGCGGCTCCGCATGGAGCCG